>JAHHSW010000076.1 GCA_020024985.1 Anaeroplasmataceae bacterium
AATTTGATAAGGTAAACGGATATATAAAAAAACAAAAGCTATATAAGGGATTATTAATAGCTTTAATTGTTATATTAATACTAGGAGGAATTTTTAGCTTTTCACAAGGCTTACCTACCTGGGCGCCAATAGTTATTTTGTGCTCCTGTGCCTTAATTTCAGTAGGATTAATTTTTTTAATCATTAAAAAGATAAATCCTAAGCTTAAGGAGCTAAATAATTCTCATGATTTAATTAAAAATGCCATCGATAAATTAACGAATGAGGCCTATTTATCTATGCAGCCTCTTAATTTATTGTATGACTGGAATATTCCTGCAGCCATAATAAATAGAAGCAATTCCTTAATTCATCTAGATAAATATCTAGATCCAAAGAAATTTCAATATTTAAAGGATAAATTTGGCTTAACTGATAATAATAATCAAAATGTTTCTACCTACTATGTTCAATCTGGTTCTATTTTAGGTAATCCATTTATGATTTGTGATGATTATAGACAGGATTGGGGTCAAAAGACCTATACCGGAAGCATAACCATTCATTGGACTGAGAGGGTAAAGACCCAAAATGGCTATTCTACAGTTACAAGAAGTCAGGTTTTAACTGCTTCAGTTGTTAAGCCTATACCTATTTATAGATATGTAACCTATTTATTATATGGTAATGAGGCGGCTCCAAATTTAATTTTCTCAAGAGCTCCATCAGAGCTTAGTGGAGAGGATGATGCCTTACAATATCGTAAGGTTAGAAGAGAAGCAAAGAAGCTAGATAAGAAGGCTGAGCGTGAGCTTATGGATAATGATCCAACAACTAATTACACTCGCTTTGGTAATGATGAATTTGAGGTAATATTTGGAGGAACAGATAGAAATAATGAATTAGAATATCGTTTATTATTTACACCATTAGCCCAAAGAAATTTATTAGACCTTTTAAATAATGCGAAGCCATTTGGTGATGACTTCTATATGGATAAGGTCAAGAAATTAAATTATATTCAATCAAGGCATAGCCAAGGCTTCAATTATAATTGTAATCCAGAAATGTTTGTTGATTATGATTATGATAGGGCTAGGGATAGATTTATTGATTATAATACTAAATATTTTGAGAGCTTTTTCTTTGATATAGCTCCACTTATTTCTATTCCTCTTTATCAGCAAACAAAGACTGAGGAATATATATATAATAATGAGTATGAAGGAAATGTTACTAGCTATGAGGATGAGGCTTTAGCTAATTCCTTCCCTGAGGCTGAATTTAAGCATCCTGCCTCAATTACTAGTGCTATTTTAAAATGTAGCCTAGATAAAACAGTTGGTAAGGCAGATCAGGTTAAGGTAACTGCCCATAGCTTTCAGGGAATTCCTCATATTGATATTGTACCTACCCTTGGTGGAGATGGAAGGCTTCATAATGTCCCAGTAGAATGGGTTGAGTATTCTCCATTAGAGCAGGAGCGCTATATAGCTGTTTTAGAGAAGGATTCATCTAGATTAGAATATATTAATAATAAGATGGATGAGAGCTTTAGAAGCACTATGAATAGTATAGGTGGTATAAATATCTACCAAAGAGGCTTATTTGCGACAGTATTAAATAAAGAGCTAGATAGTAATGATATAGACGCAATTAATAAGTATTATAAGAGTACTAGTAATTTAAATAATCCAGCCAACCTTAGAGAATACCTAACTAAGACAATTAATGAGCTAAGAGATAATTTAGCCTCTGGCTTAGCTTCTGATTCTAGAAGTGTAGCTGATAATGTATCAAATGTACAGGGTTCCAATGAGCAATAGCTCAAATGAATAAATATAGTTATAAGAAAAGGAGATTTAAAAAAATGGCAAACGCATTAGATGAATTAGATGGTCCTATCAGAGAAGAGGGTAGAGACGTAAATGTAATTGCAAAGCAAATTCCAGTTACTGTAGGTGCTGGTTCAAAGGTATTTGAGGTTTTATTATGGGTACTTGGTATTTTACCTGGACTTATCTTCTTATTTATGAAGATTAATGCTGCAACATACCTACGTCAGCTAGAGCAAAAGATTCAGCATGACGCTTCACAAATTGATAATTATTTAGAGCAAAGAGTACAAATTCTAAAGAATTTAGCTAAGCTAGTTGATAAGGCTGTTACCCTTGATAAGGAAACCTATATTGCTATAGCTGAGGCTAGAAGTGGAAATACTCATTTAAGT
The DNA here is from genome assembly GCA_020024985.1 of Anaeroplasmataceae bacterium. Lineage (GTDB taxonomy): Bacteria > Bacillota_I > Bacilli_A > Acholeplasmatales > Anaeroplasmataceae > Anaeroplasma. Next base: position 2,210 of record JAHHSW010000076.1, read on the forward strand.
GATGATGAAAGAATTAAGCTTGGTAATATGACAGAGAATGTTAACGCTAAGATTAATTTAGCACTAGAGAATTATCCAGATTTAAAGTCACATAAGGAAATTGAGGATGCAATTCAGCAAAACGCATATCTTCAAAAGGAGATTACTGCTGCTAGAGAGGTTTACAATGATACAGTTAATACCTGGAACACTCAAATTCAGGTATGGCCTACTAAAATGATTGTAGCTGCTAAGAATGGTTATACAACTCGTATTCCTTATATTGCTTCAAAAGAGGTTAAGGAACAAGCTAGAGAGGTATTTTTCTAGTAGCTTGATTAGCAATCTTTATTTTAAAAATTAATAAAAACTTACAAAAGGAACGATTGAAATAGCAGTATTTGTTAGCAAATCGTTCTTTTTTCTATTTTTGTGTAAAATCGTCTTAAAAATATCATGAAAGCGCTTGATTTACCTCTCCGAATGAGTATAATAGTAAAAGTATTTTGTTTTAAAGAGGTGTTATAATAAATGAACAAATGGGTTTATTCATTTGAAGAAGGAAATGCAACAATGCGAGAGCTTTTAGGTGGTAAGGGAGCTAACCTTGCAGAAATGACTAATCTTGGTCTACCTATTCCTCACGGCTTTACAATTACAACAGCTGCTTGTATGGATTACTTTAAATCAAATGAAAAAATTAGTGATGAAATAATGGGGCAAATTAAGAAGGCCCTAAAGGATTTAGAGGCTAAGCAGGAGAAGAAATTCGGAGATAATGAGAATCCTTTACTAGTATCAGTTAGAAGTGGTGCTAGAGCCTCAATGCCAGGTATGATGGATACTATTCTTAACCTAGGCTTAAATGATAAGAGTGTATTAGGCTTAGCTAAGAGAACAAATAATCCACGCTTTGCCTATGATTCATATAGAAGATTTATTCAAATGTTCTCTGATGTAGTTATGGGTCTTGAAAAGCCTAAGTTTGAGAAGGTTTTATCAGTTATAAAGGCTAATAAGGGCTATACCTATGATTATGAGCTAACAGATAAGGATTTAATTGAGGTAATTAACAAATATAAGGAGTTCTATAAGGAGAATTTAGGAAGTGAATTCCCACAGGACCCAGAGGAGCAATTATATTTAGCTATTGAAGCAGTATTTAAGTCTTGGAATAATCCAAGAGCTATCTACTATAGACGTTTAAATGATATTCCAGGAGACTGGGGTACAGCTGTAAACATTCAATCAATGGTATTTGGTAATATGGGTGAGACATCTGGTACAGGTGTTGCCTTCACTCGTAACCCAGCTACTGGTGAGAAGCAAATTTATGGTGAGTATTTAATTAATGCTCAGGGAGAGGATGTAGTTGCAGGTATTAGAACTCCATCTCAAATTTCTCGTCTTGAGTATGATATGCCAGAGGTTTATAAGCAATTCTTAAGCATTGCTGAAACACTAGAGAACCATTACCATGATATGCAGGATATGGAGTTTACAATTGAAAATGGTAAGCTTTACTTCCTTCAAACTAGAAATGGTAAGAGAACTGCACAGGCAGCCCTAGAGATTGCTTGTCAAATGGTTGATGAGGGTATGATTGATGTTAAGGAGGCTATCATGAGAATTGATGCTAAGTCACTTGATCAATTATTACACCCTAAGTTTAATGAGGAGGCTTTAAATAACGCAAAGCTTATTGCTACAGGCTTACCTGCATCTCCAGGTGCAGCTGCTGGTAGAGTTTACTTTGATGCTGAAAGCGCAAAGAAGGCTCATAAGCGTAAACAAAGAGTTATTTTAGTACGTAATGAAACCTCACCTGAGGATATTGAGGGTATGCATATTGCTGAGGGTACACTTACTCAAAATGGTGGTATGACATCACATGCAGCCGTTGTAGCACGTGGTATGGGTACTGCCTGTGTATGTGGCTGTAAGGCAATTGATTTAGATATGGAAGCTAGAGTTATGACTCTTGGCGATGTAGTAATTAAGGAGGGAGATTTCATTTCTCTTGATGGTGCTACAGGTAAGGTATATCTAGGTGATATTGAAACTAAGCCAGCTACCCTAGATGGTAACTTAGAAAGAATTATGTCTTGGGCTGATAAGTATAGAAGAATGTCTATTAGAACTAACGCTGATACAATTGCTGATGCAAAGAAGGCAGTTGAATTTGGTGCTGAGGGTATCGGTCTATGCCGTAGTGAGCATATGTTCTTCAAGAACGAAAGAATCATTGAAATTAGAAAGATGATTTTAGCAAGCAATAAGGAGCAACGTCAGGAGGCTCTTGATAGATTATTATTATTCCAAAAGGAGGATTATAAGGGTCTATATGAGGTTATGAATGGCCTACCTGTAACTGTTAGATTACTTGACCCACCTCTACATGAGTTCCTACCTAAGGATGGCAATATTCGTGAGCTAGCCGTAGAGATGAATAGAGACTATGAAGAGGTTTTAGTTCAATGTGATGCCTTAAAGGAATTCAACCCAATGATGGGTCATAGAGGCTGTAGATTAGCTATTACCTTCCCAGAAATCGCTCGTATGCAGGCACGTGCTATCATGGAGGCTGCAATTGAGGTATCTGTTGCTACAGGTGTTGAAATTGAGCCAGAAATCATGGTACCACTTGTTGATGAGCTTAAGGAGCTTAAGTTCGTTAAGAATATTATTGTTGAGGAGTTTGAGCATGTATTTGCTTACTACAATAAGAGATTAAACTACCATATTGGTACAATGATTGAAACTCCAAGAGCTGCATTACTTGCTGATGAAATTGCTAAGGAGGCTGAATTCTTCTCATTTGGTACAAATGACCTAACTCAGCTAACCTTTGGTTTATCTCGTGATGACGCTAGTAAGTTCTTAGATTCTTACTATCAAAATGATATTTATGAGAATGATCCATTTGCTAAGCTAGATACTGAGGGAGTAGGCCTATTAATTAAGAATGCCTATAAGCTAGGACATAAGAAGAATAAGGAAATGCATATGGGTATTTGTGGTGAGCATGGTGGTGAGCCATCAAGCATTGAATTTGTTAATGCTGTAGGCCTTGACTATGTATCTTGCTCTCCATTTAGAGTACCAATCGCTCGTCTTGCAGCTGCACAAGCTGAAATTAAGAGATTAGCAGCTAAGGAAAATAAGTAATATATAATAAAAGAAAAACGAGGTTTTATATGTATCCAACAGTTGAATTT
>JAHHSW010000077.1 GCA_020024985.1 Anaeroplasmataceae bacterium
AGTAATTTTTACGATGTAGATATAGAAAATCCTAATAATACGATTAATGAAATTATTAGAGATATAGATAGGTGGCTTAAATAATGAGATTTTATTTAATTGGTATGCCTGCCTCTGGTAAAAGCACATTAGGCCTTGAGCTTAGTAAGAGATTAGGCTATGAATTTATTGATATGGATCACTATATTGAGAAGGAAGCCTTTATGTTTGTTGATGAAATCTTTGAGGCTTACGGTGAGAAGTTTTTTAGAGATTTAGAGACAAATACCCTTAAGGAGCTTATGAAGCTTGATAATGTAGTTATAGCTACTGGAGGGGGAATTGTCTTAAACAAGGCAAATAAAAGGCTAATGGATGGCAAGGTTATTTACTTAGATGTAAGTATATTAGATTTAAATAAAAGAGTAGAGGAAAGCAGTATAGTAAGGCCAGTATTAGAAAGCAAGCCAATTAATGCCTTATATCTTGAAAGAAAGGAGCTATATGAGTATTTTGCTGATATTACTGTTTATAATAGTGATATGAATGAGGCAATTGAAAGTATACTTAAGAGCCTATGATGAGGGTATTAGTTATAAATGGTCCTAATTTAGCTATGCTAGGAAAAAGACCTAAGGAGTTTTATGGCGATATGAGCTTAGATATGATTAATGAGCTTATGCTAGAGGAAGCAGGAGCTTCATTAAGCCTAGATTTCTTTCAATCAAATAGTGAAGGAAAAATAGTTGATGAGCTTAATAGAGCCTACGGAAGGTATGATGCAGTTATAATTAATCCTGCAGCCTATACCCATACAAGTGTTGCGATAAGGGATGCCCTTGAGATATTTACGGGTATAAAGCTAGAGGTTCATTTATCTGATATTAATAATCGAGATGAATTTAGAAAGATTAATTATATTAAGGATGTTTGTGATAAAAGCTTCATAGGTAAGGGTTATCATAGCTATATTGATGCAATAAAATATTTGAAAGAACATAAATAATATGATATAATGCCTAATAGACATTAAAATATAGGAGGAATAATATGGTTTCAAGTAATGATTTTAAAAACGGAATGACTATCCTTTATGAGGGTAAGATTTATAAAATTCTAGAGTTTATGCACGTTAAGCCTGGTAAGGGTGCAGCTTTCGTTCGTACAAAGCTACGTGATTTAAGAAGTGGTGGTATTGTTGATATTACCTTCAATGCAGCTGAAAAGGTTGAGAAGGCTCAAATTGATAAGGTAGAGATGCAATATCTTTATGATACAGGAGATGCATTATGCTTCATGGATAATGCTACATATGATCAAATCGAGCTTCCTCATGCTCTTGTAGAGTATGAAAGAAAGTTCTTAAAGGAAAATGAGAACGTAACAATCGAGAAGTACGGTGATGAGATTATCGGTATTAATTTACCAGATAAGGTTGTATTAACTGTAACTGAGTGTGAACCAGCAGTTAAGGGAGATACAAAGACAAATGCATTAAAGGATGCTATTGTTGAGACTGGTCTACTTGTTAAGGTACCAATGTTCATTGAGAATGGTGAGCAAATTATCGTTAACACTGAAACAGGTAAATATTCAAGTAGAGCTTAATTATAGGAGTGTAGAAATTTGGACATACAATCGTGTAGCTTGTTTACTATTTTAGGTGCGGGTATGGATACAGGTAGAATCGCAGTTTACCTGGTTATGATGGTGATTTTAATTGTATTATCAGCCTTTTTCTCTATGAGTGAGACCGCCTTTTCAGCATGCTCTGAAACTAAGCTTCGTTTAGCCATTGAGGATAAGAAGCGTGGAGCTAAGAAGGCTATGTTCCTAACAGAGAAATTTGATAGAACCCTAACTACATTATTAGTTGGTAACAATCTAGTTAATACTACATTAGCAACTATTTCAGTTACCTTCTTTACACTATTAGCAGTAAATGAAAATTATATCGAATTAGTATCTTCCTTATCAATTACTATTTTACTATTAATTTTTGGTGAGATTTTACCAAAGATGATAGCTAAAATGAATCCAGAGGGAGTAGCACTCAAGGTTAGTGTAATTATTTATGTATTATCATATGTATTATACCCTGTTGTAATTGTCTTTGTTGGCTTACAAAGATTACTTCAAAGAAAGAAGGAGCAGCACTCTTCATCAAAGGATGAATTTGAGGTTTATATTGATGAGATGGAGGATACTGGTGTTATTGAAGCAGATGAAGCTGAGGTAATTCATAAGGTCTTAGATTTAAGTGATAGATGTGTTGAGGATATTATGGTTCCACGTATTAAGATGGAGGCTATAGATTATTCATCAACATTAGAGGAGGTAAAGGCATTTATGCTTGATAATGCCTTCTCAAGAATTCCAGTATATAAGAAGGATAAGGATCATATCGTTGGTATTTTATATGAGCGCGATTTTTTTCCTGCCCTTATTAAAAATTCAAGGGTTAGCTGGAAAAAGCTTTTAAGACCAGTTAAGTTTGTCTCTTCAGCAATGAAGATTGATGATTTAATGGAGGACCTACAAAAAACTAAAACCCATATGGCCATTGTAAGTGGTGAGGTTGGTGACGTGCTTGGTCTTGTAACTATGGAAGATTGTCTAGAGGAGCTTGTTGGTGAAATATATGATGAGCACGATATTCCTGGTAACGACGATGTAAATTGTGTTAAGCAGGAGGATGGCAGCTATATAGTAGACGGCGAAATGTACGTAGAGGATATGTTTGAAGAGTTAAATATTGGTGATGTTCCTGAGGATATCCCAAGTAAAATATCAGGCTGGCTTTTTGCTAAATGTGAGAGCTTACCTGTTGAAGGCTTCACTATGAATTATTTAGCTAGATATACTATGCTAAATGAAGAGGAAAAGGAATATGAGGACTTCAATAAGATGTTAGAAATTTCAATTCATGAGGTTAAAAATAGAGCCATTGTTTCAGCACGAGTTGTTGTTCGTGATGCAACAGAGGAAGAAATTGAAGCTGATGAAGATGAGGATGATGAATAAGAGAAAATTGGTCTAGCTAGCTAGGCCTTTTCTTTTTCCTAAATTAAAAAAATTGTAATATATTTTTTCTAAGCTATGTTGAAATATAGTAGCATTTAGGGTAAAATTAAAGATAGAGCATAATTATAAATGAAGGGGAGGAGAACTATGATTTTTGATGAATTAGATTCTTTCTCATCTACAGTCACAAAGATAAAGGTTATTGGTGTAGGTGGTGCTGGTAAGAATGCTATTGACCACATGATTGAAAATGAGGTTCGTGGTGTTGAATTTATTGCAGTTAATACAGATGCCCAGGATTTAAAGGCATCTAAGGCTAAAAATAAGCTATTAATAGGAAAAACTAAGACTCATGGTCAAGGAGCTGGTGCTAATCCAGAGGTTGGTAGAGCTGCAGCCCTTGAAAGTGAAGATGATATACATGAGATGATTGGTGATGCTCAAATGGTATTTGTTACCTGTGGTATGGGTGGCGGTACTGGTACAGGAGCTGCTCCAATTATAGCTAGAGTTGCTCGTGAGCATGGCTGCTTAACTGTTGGTATTTGTACTAAGCCATTCCAATTCGAGGGACCTGTTAGAATGCAAAATGCAGTTGAGGGTCTTGAGGAGCTTCGTCAGTATGTTGATACACTAATTGTTATTCCAAATCAAAGACTTCTACAAATGGTAGATGTTACAACCAATGTGCTTGATGCCTTTAGAGAGGCTGATATGGTTCTTCGTAAAGGTGTTCAAGCAATAGCAGAGATTATTTCATTACAGGGCCTAATTAATGTCGATTTTGCCGATGTTAAGTCAGTAATGGCTAATAAGGGTACAGCGCTTTTAGGTATTGGTGCTGCAACTGGACCAAATCGTGCAGTTATGGCTGCTAGATATGCAATTCATTCTCGTTTACTAGAGGTTACTATTAATGGTGCAACTGATGCAATCGTTAATATCACATCTAGCCAAACAGTTACTCTTAAGGAGGTAAATGATGCAATTGCTGAAATTAGAAATAACTGTGGTAAGGATTTAAATATTATTTATGGAGCATGCATTAATAATGATTTAAAGGATGAAATAGTTATTACTGTTGTTGCAACTGGTTATGAGCTAAAGGCTAAGAGTAATGGTTATGATGAGCTAGCTGATAATATTTTCCATAATATGTCTGAGGATAATATCACCTATAAGGGTATTGCTGATTCAATATTAGAGGATGATGATGACGAGGGTGAGTCTGAGCCAGAACAAATTAATGATACTAAGATTTCACAAATTTTCGGATATGGACAAACCTCTAAGGAAAAGAAGAGGCTTAAGGATGAGGAAAAAAAGCGTAAGCTTGAGGAGAAGAAAAATAAGAAGCTAAAGAAGGATGAGAGTCCTTTAGAGCCAAAGCCAGGAATTTCAAATATTCCAGATTGGTTAAGAAAGAGATAATAAAAAACAAAGATAGCAACCAAAATTGCTATCTTTGTTTTTTTATATTGTAATAATATTTTCTTCTTTCCTTAGCTAATAGCTTTTTCTTCTCTATAGAAATTAAAGAGTTATTAGCCTGGAAGGTGCTTTCAATATTATTTAGATTACGTTTAATATCTTTCCTTTTTTGATATAGGTTGGTTTTCATTTGTGATATTTCAAATTCAATTTCATTATTCTTTTCTTTATTTTCCTCAGTTATAGCAAGCTTTTTCTCCTTGAAGTTATAAGGAAGGTTTTTAATAATAAGATTTCTAGTTTGAATATATTTATTAAGCTTTGCATTAAAATCATTTTTAGCAGAAATAGTTTTAGAAAGAATATCAGCCTTTTTAGCCTCAAATTCTTTGTTTTTCTCGTTAATATCCTGAATATAGCTATCCTTTATATCATTAGAATTATCAGTTATTGCATAAAGCTCAGTAAAGAAGCTGGCTTGGCTTTGATGTCTAGATTCTAATATGTTATTAACACTATTATCAAAGCTTCTCTTAGCCTGCTTTTCTAGCTTTTGGTAATCACGCTCAATTTGTAAGCCTTCCTTTTTTAATGCATCAATATCTGAACGTATATTTGCATCAGTTTTGCTGAATGCTTCCTTGGCGTTATTAATTTTAGTATAGGTAGCCTCTTTAATTTTTCTAATGCTCAATAAATTTTCGGCATTTATTTTATTTAAAGAAGCAGCTAGGTTATGTCCATTACTAATATTGAAGGTATTCATAACGGTATAAAGCTTTTTAATTTCAGAAACATTAAAGTAGATGAAATCATGCTTAGCCTTAGTAATTAGCTCTATATAGGCCTCTTTGCTTGGATTTATAGTAGAGCCCTTTAGATTATAGCTATTTAAAGCCTGAAGCATAGTTTTAGTTGTTTCAATAATTGAGCTTTTCAAAATATGGTAGGCCTGAGCACTATTGTA
>JAHHSW010000078.1 GCA_020024985.1 Anaeroplasmataceae bacterium
GAAGATGTTATAGGACTTGATACTGGCTATGGTTGCCTTAATAAAATAACCCAAGGCTTCCGAAATGGACAGCTAATAATATTAGCTGCTCGTCCAGCAATGGGTAAATCAGCAATGGCGCTTAATTTAGCCGTTAATGTTGCTAACTCAAATAAGGCTGGTAATGCTGGTGTTGCAGTGTTTTCACTAGAGATGAGTGCTGAGCAGCTAGTTGAAAGAATGATTGCTGCAGATTCATCAATAAGATTAAATCAAATTAAAAATGGTAGAATTCCTAAGAATGATTGGATTAGATTCAATTCTAGCTGCTCAAAGCTAGCTAACATGAATTTATATTTCGATGATTCCTCAGATCCTACTATAGCGAAGATTAGAGCAAAATGTCGTAAGCTTAAGGCTGAAAATGGTTTAGATTTTGTGGTAATTGACTACTTACAGTTAATTTCACCAGATCAAGCTTCAGCAAAGCTTTCTCAGCAGGAAAAAATTACAAGAATTACACGAAGCTTAAAATTAATGGCTCGTGAGCTCGATATTCCTATTCTTGCCCTATCTCAGCTATCTCGTGCTGTAGAGCAAAGAGATGACAAGAAGCCTATTATGGCTGACTTAAGAGATTCAGGTTCAATCGAGCAGGATGCGGATATAGTAATGTTCTTATATAGAGATGATTACTATAACCATGCATCAGAGCGTAAGGGCGAGGCTGATTTAATTATAAGTAAGAACAGAAGTGGTTCGACTCATGAGGGCTTACCATTTATGTTTGCTGGAGAATATCAAAGATTTAAAGAAAAGAAGGAAGAAGAATAATGTTAGATCGTTTAAAAATGATGGAAGCTCGTTATAATGAAATAAATGAGCTTTTAACTAAACCAGAAGTTGTTTGCGACATTAAGAAGCTAACAGAGCTATCAAAGGAGCAACGCTCACTTGAAAAGGTAGTTACCTTATTCCATGAGCAACAGGAGCTTGAGGCTTCAATTCCTGAGCTTAAGGAGCTAAAGAAGGAGGATGATCCTGAAATTGCTGAGCTAGCTGAGGAGGAGCTTCATTCAGCTAATGAAAGATTAGCAGAGATTGAGGATGAAATTAGAATCCTATTAATACCAAAGGACCCTAACGATGAAAAGAACGTAGTCGTTGAAATTAGAGGTGCTGTAGGTGGAGATGAGGCTTGTATCTTCGCTGGTGACCTATTTAGAATGTATCAAAAGTATGCTGAATCTAAGAATTGGAAAATTCAAATTTTAGATGCACTTCCAAGTGAGGCTGGTGGATATTCATCAGTTGAATTCCTAGTATCAGGTGAGAGTGTATATTCATTCTTAAAGTATGAATCTGGTGCTCATAGAGTACAAAGAGTCCCTGCAACTGAATCTCAGGGTAGAATTCATACCTCAGTTGCAACAGTGCTTGTAATGCCTGAGGCTGAGGAGGTTGACTTCAAACTAGATCCAAATGACTGTAGAATAGATACCTTCTGTTCATCAGGTCCAGGAGGACAGGGTGTTAACACTACTTATTCAGCTGTACGTGTTACCCATATTCCATCAGGTATGTATGTTGCTTGTCAAACATATCGTTCTCAGCATGAAAATAAGGCTGCAGCCTTCCAATTACTTGCTACTCGTCTATATGACCAATTAGTAAGAGAAAAGGAAGAGGCAGAGGGAAATGTTCGTCAATCTCTTGTTGGACGTGGCGATAGATCTGAAAAGATTAGAACATATAACTATCCACAAAATAGAGTTACAGACCATAGAATTGGTTTTACAATTAATAGACTAGATGCTATTATTGATGGTAAGCTTGATTTAGTTATCCAAGAGTTAATTAATGAGGATCAAAAGAGAAAGCTTGCTAATGAGGATGCAGTAAAGCTATAGGATTAAAGGGAGCTAGAATATTCTAGCTCTTTTTTGTTGGTATAAATTATTTCAGGGGATAAAAAAACTCCATACCGATTGGTATGGAGAAATTTACTATACAATTGTTTTCTTTAAGAAATTACCTGTAACCCTCTTAACAGGAGTTAATGTAACAAAGGCATGTGGATCATGCTTGTGGATAATTTTTATGGCTCTATCAACCTCGTATTTTGATAATACACAGTAAACCTCAATGCTTTGCTTACCGCTATATCCACCAGTAACATTTTCATAGGTACAGCCTCTATGAAGCTCCTGCATAATTTCAGCAGCTATATCATAAGCCGCATTACTAAAGATATATAGGCTCATATATGTATATGAGGTATGAATTTTATCAATTACAATACTGTTAAGAACCATTCTTATTATTGTGAATAAGGCAATAACCCAAACTCCCTGAAGTACACCACCACCAATGATTGCGGTTAAAACGTTAAGAACCATTGTGAAAATTCCAATTGAAATGTTTTTCTTTAGGGCTAAAGCTTGAGCAACTACGTCTAGTCCACCAGTTGAGGTTCCGTATCTTAAGGCAATACCTGATGCTATACCAGCAAGTCCACCACCACAAATTGATAGGGTTAGCATAACACCCCAGTTTTCATAGCTGATATGAGATGTTTCGCTTACCTCCTTACTAAGAGCTAGGTAAAAGTCATAGAAAGGAGAGTTTTCAAAGGAAATTAAATCAGTAGCTATGGTTTGTACGAAGACAGCTATGATTGAATAAATTGCAAATTTTGGAGAAACATATTTGATACCTACTAAAACAATAGGAATATTGATTATAAATATGTACCAGCCTAGACTTATTTTATTAAAGCCTAATTTAGCAAATAATCGATAGAATAGCTGGGCAATACCAGTAGCACCACCACCATATAGCATCGCAGGCTCTAAAAACCATATTGTTACATAGGATAGGGAAATGTTAGTAAGAATAACGACAGTTAATCTAAATACCACATCCAATACTTCATGCTTATTAAATTTAAATTTCACTTAATATCACCTTCAATTCAATAATACTAATAGAATTATAAGACAATTAATTGGTTTTTGCAACGAATTTATATTTACTATGTAAATATTGTGTTTTTCGTGTATAATGATATTATGGATGTGTATAGTACACATCACATATAAAATAAATTTTAAGGAGGCTAATATGAAGTTTACTGATTATAAATATGTAAGACCAGATTTTGATGGTATTAGTAATAGATTGTTAGAAATCACAAAGCTTATAGAAAATGAGAAGGATGTTAAGGCTATTAAGTCATTAATAGATGAAACCTATAAAATTAAGGCGGACTATAATACAATGACTACACTTGCTTATATCCGAAACTCAATTAATACTCAGGATGAATATTATGAAAAGGAAATTGAGGTTACTCAGGTGGAGGGCAATAAGGTTGCTTCAGCTGACAATGCTTTAACTAAGGTTCTTGTAAATCATCCTTTAAGACCTGAGCTAGAGGAGCTATGCGGCTCACACTGGTTTAAGGAAATGGAGCTAAATTTAAAAACCTTTGATGATTCAATTGTGGATTTATTAATTCAAGAGGGAAAGCTAACTACTGAATATGATAAGATTATGGCTTCTGCTCAAATTGAATTTGATGGTAAAATTAATAACCTAGCTCAAATGAGAAAGTATCTTCAGGATGTTAATAGAGATGTAAGAAGAGAGGCTTGTATAAAGATTAATGAATTCCTTCAGGAAAATGAGGAAAAGATTGATACTATTTATGATAAGCTTGTTCATGCAAGAAATGATATGGCTATCAAGCTAGGCTATGAAAATTTCGTACAAATGGGCTACGATAGAATGGGTAGAGTAGATTACAACGCTAGTGATGTTGCTAACTACCGTAAGCAAATTCTAAATGACTTAGTTCCTGTCGCAAATGAAATCTTTATGAATAATGCAAAGAACATTGGTGTAGAGAATCCAAAGTTCTATGATTTAGGATTAGAATTCCTAGATGGTAATCCAACTCCAAAGGGAACTAAGGATGAATTAGTTTCTAAGGCTTTAAAAATGTATACAGAAATGTCAAAGGAAACAGGAGAGTTCTTTAAGTTTATGACAGAGCATGAGCTATTAGACTTAGAGACTAAGCCTGGTAAGGCTAATGGTGGATATTGTACATATATTGATAATTTCAAATCACCATTTATTTTCTCTAATTTCAATGGTACATCTGGAGATGTTGATGTTTTAACTCATGAGGCAGGTCATGCCTTCATGGCTTATAGCGCAGCACCACTTATTCCAAACCCAGAGCTTGTATGGCCTACAAGTGAGGCATGTGAAATTCACTCTATGTCAATGGAATTCTTCACTTACCCATGGATGGATTTATTCTTCCAGGATGAAACCGTTAAATATAAGACAAGCCATACTAATGGAGCTATAACCTTTATTCCTTACGGAATTTGTGTTGATCATTTCCAGCATATGGTATATGAAAACCCTAATGCCACTCCTCAGGAAAGACATGAGATGTGGAAGAAGTGTGAAAAGATGTATACTCCATGGAGAGATATGGAAGGACTTCCTATGTATGAGAAGGGCTGCTTCTGGTTCAATCAGCTTCATATATTCCAATCTCCATTCTATTATATCGATTATACATTAGCACAGGTTTGTGCATTACAATTCTATTGTGATTCAGTAGATAATAGAGCTGATGCTTGGGAAAGATATGTTAAGCTATGTAGATTAGGTGGCTCTAAGTCATTCTTAAATCTATTATCATCAGTAGGACTTAATAATCCATTTAAGGATGGTTCAATTAAGAAGATGATGGAGAGATTAACCCCAATCATGAAGTCTTATAAGTAAAATAAAAATAGTTAGGAGACTTATAATATGGAAAATAGAGTTATTAAGCACAGAAAGGCTTTAAAAATGACTCAGGAGGAGCTAGCTAAACAGGTTGGTGTTACTAGACAAACAATTATCTCTATTGAGCAAGGCAAATATGTTGCTTCATTACCTCTAGCTTTAAAAATTGCGAGAGTATTTAAGGTACCTGTAGAGGAAATATTCTATCTTGAGGAAGGTGAATAAAATGGATAATGTAACTAAGCTAAGAAAAACAGCTAGAAATAAAATGATAGTAATGATATTATCTACATTACTACCATTAATAGTGGTCCTAGTTATGACCCTTTGTAAATTTGAAATTAGTGATAAGAGCGTATTTGCTACAATACCATATTTACCAATAATACTTTGTGTTGTTTTTGAATCATATATATTAAC
>JAHHSW010000079.1 GCA_020024985.1 Anaeroplasmataceae bacterium
ATAATAAAGATTATTACAGGAGTTTTATCTAAAAGCATTTCAATAGTTGCTGATAGTATTAATAACTTATCAGATATGGGCTCTAGTGTTGTTACACTAGTTGGCTTTAAATTTGCTAATATGCCAGCTGATGAGCATCATCCATATGGGCATCAAAGAATTGAATATATTGCTGGCCTAATTGTAGCTATAATTATTATTTTTGTTGGTGGTACTTTATTTATTTCTTCAATTGATAAGCTTGTTGAATATAAGCCAGAGGTATTAGAGTATACAGCTGCCTATATTACTATAGGAATACTAGTAGTATCTATTTTAATAAAGCTATGGCAAAGTGTATTTAATAAAAAGATTGGTAAAATAATTGATTCAGTAGCTTTAGAGGCGACTGCTCAGGATAGTAGAAATGACTGCATATCTACTGGAGTAATTTTAATAGGTACTATTACTATGGTTATATGCCAAAAATGTGGAGTTACTATTCCATTTTCATTAGATGGAGTATTAGGTATTATTGTTAGCTTATTTATTCTTTATTCAGGCTTTGGCCTAATAAAGGACACAGTTGATCCACTAATTGGTACATCAATAAGTAAGGAATATGTCGATGATATTGTTAATTTTATTGATGCATACCCTATGGTTTTAGGTCATCATGATATAATGTGCCATATGTATGGACCAACCAAGTGCTTTATGACTGTACATGTTGAGATTGATAGTAAAACAGATATCTATGAAGCACATGAAATGATGGATACTATAGAGCATGATGTCCATGAAAAATTTGGAGTACTACTTACTATTCATATGGATCCAGTAGAGGTTGGTAATAAGGAGCTTGATTACCTAAATAAGAGAGTAGGTCAAATCCTAAAGGAAATAGATCCAATATTAACCTATCATGACTTTAGATATGTACCATTAGATAATGGAGCTAATTTAATTTTCGATATAGTTGTACCATATAAATTTAGAGTTCCTAATGAGGAAATCATTAGAATACTAGAGGAAGCTATGAATGTTAATGGTAAGAAATATAACTTCGTAGTACAATTTGATCATAAATTTACTGATTAATTAAGGCTTGCCTATTTTGGTAGGCCTTTTATTATGGCTAAAAATAAATAAAATGTTTAAAAAGCTTAAAAATTTTCATAAAAATCTTCTATATATATAAACGAATGAATGATTAAATTCTTAAGGAGACCATATGGAAAGCTTTGTTACTACTAGAATACACTATAAAGGAGACAAAAAGGAGAAGCTAATGCTTTCACTTTTAGCCCATATTTCTAAAAATGTTTATAATTCCTGTCTATATATTATAAGACAATTCTATTTCCAAAATGGAAAAAGCCCAAGCTTAGATTATATAAGGGCCAAGCTTTATACTAATGAAAGCTATATGGCTTTAGGTGAAATAAGCAGTGAATACATAATTAAAGCAGTAAGCTCTATGATGCTAAAGTATATAAAGTACCATAATAATGATGGAAGTATAAAGTCTTATTATAGAAATATAATTAGTAAGAATAAGGATTTTGCTAGCTTCCCTAGGTATTTAGCTAAGACATCAACGTATCAGCTTACCTTTAAAAAGCTAATAAAAAGCCAGGATGGTACCCATATAGAATTACCATTATCCAGTGCTATTACAAATAATAGTCTCTTTACTACTGGTCATAATGATGAGCTATTGACTAAATTTATTAGTGAATCAGGCCTTAAGGAACAAGTTAAGGTTCGAATCAAAATTCCGACTAATTTACTTAATGAAAGAATTTTATTAGTGCGAATAAGTACAAATTCATATGCTGATGACTTTATGGTAGACCTGGTTTATGTGAAGGAGGAAACAGCTATAAAGCCCGAAATAGATGCTAAAATAATGGGAATTGACCTTGGCGTTAATAATCTTGCTACCTGTGCTACAACCTATGGAGATAGCTTTATTATTAGAGGAAGAGAGCTTAAGCAGCTTATTAGGCTATATAATAAAAAAATAGCTGAAAAGAAAAAAGTACTCCCCTACCGTTATAAAAAAGATGGTGAAAAATTCCAGATATCTAGCTCTAGAGCAATTAATCACCTATATACAAGATTTTATAATCGTTCGACTGATTACATAAATAAGGGCGTAGCCAAGGTAATTAATTATTCAATTGAAAATGATATTCGTACCATCGTTATTGGCTGGAATGATGGCCTTAAGACTGGAGGTGTAAAGCTAAAGGAAGGTCAAAGCTTAGGCAAAAATGGGGAAAAAAGAATAAACCAAATGTTTGTCCAAATGCCAATAAGCAGATTTAAGGATAAGCTAGCTAATAAGTGTAAAATGAATGGAATTAGGTGTGTAGTTGTAAACGAAGCTTATACATCCCAAACTAGCTTTTATGATAATGAGCTTTTATCTAGTACGTCATTAAAAACGGGTTTTAGAATGGGGAGAAATTTCACCAGGGCAAATGGTGAAAAAGTTAATGCTGATCTAAATGCAGCATTAAACATAATAAGAGTATACGAAAGACAAAGACGTAGCCCTATAGAGGAATTGAAGACTCTAAGAGGTATCGGACCGGCCCATCCACCACGTGGTGTCTGGGTTGATGAATAACCGCGGTATTCATTAACCTAGATAACGCAAAATTCGAAGAAAACGAGAATTTCCTAAAGCTTAGATTGTCTTACTTCATAAAATTTTTAAAAAAATATATTTTTCTTGAAACCTATTTGTCTTTATGATATAATTGTGTAGCATTCGGAAGAATGCCCTTGCCCAGATTGACTATGCTGGGCCAAATATTAAAAGTCCACAAGGAGGTTACACAATGAAGAAGTATGAAGTAGGATATATCTTACGTTCTAATCTAGACGCAGACGTTATTAAGGCTACAATCGAGGCTGCTGCTGCAGTTTTCACTAATAACGGTTCTAAGGTTCTAGAAACTAAGGAATGGGGCCTAAGAGATCTAGCATATGAGATTGACCACAACAAGAAGGGTTACTATGTATGGCTAACTGTAGAAGCTACAGTTGAGGCTATTAACGAGTTCAACCGTCTAGCTGGTTACTCAGAGAAGATCATTCGTCACATCGTAGTTGCTGAAAACGAGTAATTACAGGGGTGCCGAGATGAACAAGGTAACTTTAACAGGTAGAATTACAAAGGATCCAGAGATTCGCTACAGCTCAACTGGATCTGCTTATCTATTCTTTACAATCGCAGTAGATAGAATGATGAAGGACGCTAACGGACAACGCCAGGCAGACTTCATAAGCTGTACAGCATTTTCTCAAACAGCAGAGTTTATGTCTCGTTATGTTAGAAAGGGAAACATGCTAGCCGTAACTGGTAGATTACAAACTCGCCAGTATCAAGGACAAGATAATCAAATGCACTATGTAACTGAGGTTGCATGTGAGCAGGTTGAAAATTTATCTCCTAGAGATCCAAATGCTCAACCAAATAATGGTTATCAACAGCAGGTAAATAATTCTAGATCTAATCCATATCAAGGATATCAAAATCCATCATATGGACAACAGCCACAATCATATAACAGCAATAACACAAATACTGCTCCAAGCAGCTTTGATGTAAACGTTGATGATGGTGACTTACCATTCTAAAAACTATAAAGGAGGAACGTATTGATGCAACAAAATAGAAGAAACGACCGTGATCAAAGAAGAGGCCGTAAGAAAGTTTGCTATTTCACAGCAAACAAGATCGAGAATATCGATTTCAAGGACGCTGATTTATTAAGAAAGTTTGTAACTGATAGAGGTAAAATTCTTCCTCGTCGTGCAACTGGTACTTCAGCTAAGTATCAAAGAAAGCTTGCTATCGCTATTAAGAGAGCAAGACATATGGCATTATTACCTTTCGTTAAGGAGTAATAATTCATAAATTAGTTATTAAGGATTATGCTAAGGCATAGTCCTTTTTTTCTGGCATATATTTATATGATATCCAATTATAAATAAGTATTAAAGCTAAATAATCTCAGTTGTATTAGCTATTATAAGCCTTCTTTCTTATAAGAAAAGTTTCTTTTACTCTATAGCCTAATTTCTTAAATTGTGCTATACTATTCTAAATAAAACGATTGGAGAACGCTTATGAAAAAGAAAATATTATTTACGCTTTTATCTATAATTTCTGTAGTATTGATATTTATGATATTGTGGGTAACTATCCCCTCATTTACACTTGCTAAAAAAATTAATGTGGATAGCTTTTATTCAAATTGGATGTCTTATATAAAGGATGATACTAAAATAACAGAAATAGTTATGCCAGGAAGTCATGACGCTGGTACTAATTCTATGATGCCTCAGGCTAGAACCCAAGGGCATGATATAGATGATCAGCTAAAAAGTGGTGTAAGATATTTTGACCTAAGGGTTACCGATAATGGTGATAATTTAGTAATCTTTCATGGCCCAATAAAGGGACAAAAATTCAGTAGAGTACTTAGTGATATAAATGATTTTATTAAAAATAGCCCTAATGAATTTATGATATTAGATTTTCAGCACTTAGGTAATAAGCATAAGTCTATTATTAAAATGATACATGAAATGCTTCCAATGGAAAGATGCTTAAGCTCTAGTAAATTTCCTAATGTATCTGAGGTAAGCTTATCTACACTAAGGGAAAACAATAAAAGTTTTATGATAGTATGGTCTAGTAAAAATGATAATGAAATAAAGGAAGCAGAAGAAAATGGCTTCTACACTAGAGATGCTTCTTTAATATCACAATATAATGGTGATAAGCACAAGGAATCTAACGAAGCCTTAATTAATGAATTTACTAACTACTACACCAATTATGATAGTACTAAGCTATTTATTTTGCAGGCTCAAAGAACCGCTAAAACATTATTAGGAAGGCCTTCAATGTATGAGCTAAGCTTCAATAAGCATGTCAATAAATATATTAAGAGCCTAGCTACTAATAAAGAGCTTTTAGCTAAGACAAATATCATAATGCGTGACTTCATAGCATCAGATATAGAAAAGGTTAATTTAATTATAAGCCTTAACCTTTCTAAAGAAATTGTAAATGAAGAAGAGCTAGAACAGTTTAAAGAATT
>JAHHSW010000008.1 GCA_020024985.1 Anaeroplasmataceae bacterium
GTCTATATTAGTGCTAAGGAGGGTAATGGCCTTGATGAGCTTGCCGATAAGATATTAGAGATTACCTCTATTAATACCTTTAATGAGCTTGAGGGCAATTATTTAAATAATAGTAGACAAATAGATTTAATGAATAAGGCCTATGAGGCTTTAGTATCCGCTTCTAATGCTATAGATGAGCAAATGGATGTAGATTTAATTGAAATAGATTTAAAGAACGCCTTTGATTCATTAGGAGAAATAACAGGAGAGGCTTATCAGGACGAGCTTATAACTGCCTTATTCACAAAATTTTGCTTAGGAAAATAATTATATAAAGAGAAAGACCATTATATCGCTTGGGATATAATGGTCTTTTTGTTAGTTTTTGTATTCAAATTTTATATTATTATTTTCAATTGATACCCTAGCATGGGCATTACTTCTAATAGGTAGGGTTGGTCCTAAATGACCAAATGGAGCATCTAGAATAATTGGAACATTGTATTCCTTTAGCATATCTATATAGGTTTCCTTAATACCAACTCCAAAGCTTTCATCATTTAAATGATAGCTTCTTCCAATAATGAACATTTTAACATTATTAAACCAACCAGCACTCTTTAGCTGATATAATACTCTTCTAACCTCCATAGATCTTAAATTACAAGCCTCTAGAAAATAGATTAAGCCCTCCTCACTATGCTTAAGGGCATATTCCTTAGCCTTATCGTATTTAGTTCCACAAAGGCACTGTAATACGTCTAGGCAGCCTCCTATTAATCTACCCTCAACTGGCTTAGAATAATTATAGCATACTAGCTTAGTTCTTTTATTTAAGCATCTTGGAGCTAGAGGGTTAATTTCCTTAGGCTCATTATCATCAAAGGTGGGTTTTTCCTCGTGATATTCAAAGCTTTTATAGCCTATAAAGGTGTCTTTACCCTTTAGCATATTAAGGGTATCTAGCTGATCATTTTTAAATGGTCTAGTATGTAGGGTTGGAAAGTGAATACCATATATAGCCTCACAATCACAAATTGTTGCAAGAGGGAAGATTAGACAGGTATTATCACTATATCCAACAAACCATTTGGGATTTTTCTTAATATAATCGAAATCTAAATAATCTAGAATTTCTATCATGGTTTCTCCACCACCTACAGACATTATAGCCTTAGCCTCACTTCTATAGGCATCCATAAGCTCCTTGCCTCTAAGCTTGGGAGTATTACTAGCTACTACACCATCGGCTTTAAAAATATTATCGCCTAGTAATAGCTTATATTTCATTTTATTAAAGTTATTAATGCTAGCCTCAAGTCTCTCCTTATAGGGGCTAATTGTACAGCCAAGAGAAGGAGCTACTAAAGCAATAGTGTCGCGGTCTTTTAAAAAATCTGGTCTCATAAAACACTCTCCTTATAGTGATATTATAAATCTATGATAAAACTAATTCAATATATGCTAAATAATATATTTTTCACATCTTTATATGATATAATGAATTAGTAATATAAATCCTATAGAGGAGTGAGTGATTTGAAAAATATAAAGGCTAAATATTTATGGATGGGTGTTGCTGGGTTATTTTTAATAGCAATTGGGTTAATAGTTGGCTGTAGCTATGCTGATGATACTTTAAATAAAATACTAATTGTTTTTTTAGCAATAGATTTTATTTTATTAACAATTTTAATTCAGCTTGCTTCGCTAAAAAGCTTTAAGTACAAGCCAAAGCTAAAAAAGCTTCCTAAGAAAAGCTATCAGGGTGAAATTAATAGTGAATCATTAAAGAAGGCTGGCTTTAAGGAAAAAAGCGTAGAATTTGGTAAAAGCTATTTATATATAGCTAGTGATGTTGCCTTTAAAATTAATTTAATTAATGATACTAAATTATATTTTTATCCTACAGCTTCAGATAATAGTAAGCCTAATAAAGCCTTAGATAGATGTAATAGATTAATAGGCATAGAAATTTTTGAAGAGCCTAATGAGGATACAATGCTTAAGCTTCCAGATTTTTCTATGCAGGGGGATAAGATATATTATACCGCTCTAGCTCATAGAAATAATAGCTATGAATGTGTTAACTATATAGAGCCTAATGAGCGTTTTAATGAGGATTTTTTAAAGCTTTTAAAGCTATTAGAGCTTGAAGAAATTTCGGAAATAATCGAAAATGTTTAATAGTCTATTAAACTTGAATAATTGGTATTTCTAAATATAATTAATATAAGGTGTGAAATATTTATGGAAGAAAACTGGGTATGTAAATGTCCAAGCTATGGTGATCATATTAGAGTGAATAGAGGACTATATTATCATCATGGCATATATAAAAGCGATTATGAGGTATATTCCTTCCAAAGCCCTATTGGTTCAGAGATAAGCCCTGAAACGGCAGTGGTATTAAAAATAAGCCTAATTGATTTTTTAAAGAATGGCTATTTAGAGGTAAGAGAATATACTTTAGAGGAGCTTAAAAGAAAAAGATCAAATAATCAGATTTGTGCGTATGCTGAGGCACATTTAGGTGAGGGTGGCTATAACCTATTAACTAATAATTGTGAGCATTTCGCAAATAGATGCGTGTTTGGTGAGAGTAGTAGCAATCAGGTTGAAAATGTAAAAAATTTATTAAGGGGGCTATTTGAATGAGAATAGGTGTAGATGTTGGTGGTACAACAGTAAAGATTGGTATTGCAGAGGATAAGAAGATTATCGAAAAATTTGTCGTAGTAACAAGAAAGGAAAGCTTATTCCAGGATGTATGTGAGGGTATACTAGAGCATATTAAGGGTAAGAACTATAAGCTTGATTTTATAGGCTTTGGCTTACCAGGACATGTTGTAGATGGATATATTTATAGATTAACTAATGTTGAAGGAATTGAAAATTTAGATTTAAGGGCTTTAGTTAATGAATATTTTCCAGGTGTACCTATGGGAACAACTAATGATGCCAATGCGGCAGCCTTAGGTGAGGCCTTAAATGATACAACAAATCCTTCATCAAGCTATTTATTAACCTTAGGAACTGGAGTAGGTGGTGGCTATGTAGTCAATGGACGTATTGTTGATGGACATCATAACTCTACAGGTGAGGTTGGACATATGTTTATTGATTATATTCATCAGTATAAGTGTAATTGTGGCCTTTGTGGCTGTCTTGAAACTGTTGCCTCAGCTACAGGTATTGTTAGATTAGCAAATGAATATTATGATAAGTATGAAACCTCATTAGTGAAAAATAATATGTCAGCAAAGGATGTATTTGATGCGGCTAAGAAGGGTGATAAGCTTGGAATGGCAGTATTAGATATGGTAGGAATGTATTTAGGACGTGGTCTTGCGGCTATTGCTTCAGCTACAGATCCAGAGGTATTCTATATTGGTGGTGGAGTATCTGCCTGCGGACAAATACTTATTGATAAGATTACTGAATATTATAAGAAATATGCCTTCTATTCAATGAAGGAAACCAGAATTACCTTAGCTAAAATGGGTAATGATGCTGGTATGCTTGGAGCAGCCTACATAAAGTAAGCTTGTCTACATATGGCGACTAGTTTAATTGTAGAATTATATCAAAATTAATATTTTTTAAAATAAATAACAAAAAAATCAGCATTTTCTCGAATAATGTTTGACTCGTTCTTGGATGTGTGTTAGAATAATGTACGAGATATCAATTAAGGAGGGCACATTATGTCTATGCCAGAATTTGACGAGTATGATAAGAAAATCATACAGTATTTACAAGAGGATTCATCTATTTCAAATATTGAGCTTTCAAAGAAAATTGGTCTTGCTGCTTCATCATGCCTTTTAAGAGTTAAAAACCTAAAGGAGCAAAAGGTTATTAAGCAATTTACAGCAGTAGTTGATGAAAAGAAGCTAGGCTTTGAAATCACCTGCTTTGCTAAAATTGCAATGGCACCATTAAATCGTGAAACTTCAACTAAATTTATTGAGGAAGCTATGAAAATTCCTGAGATTATTGAGTGCTATACTATTACAGGAGAGGCTGCATTTTTAATTAAGGTTGTAGCAAAGAATTTCCAATACTATAGAGATTTCGTTTTTGATAAGCTACTAGCTGTACCACATGTTAGTAATATTGAAACATCAATTGTTGTAGGAACAGATAAGAGAAGTAATGTAATTCCAATGGATTAATTATGGGAGGGTCTAATTAGACCCTTTCTTTTTTTATAATATGGGTAAAAATACATACAAATGCTGTTAGTTTCTTCTAACCTCCATTGAATTTATGCCCATAAAATAGTACAATAAATGTGATATATTGGAGGTAGTAAAATGAATCGTGATTTATTTATACGTAACAGAAAGAAAATATTAGATCAAATGGAAAATGATTCAATTTTCCTAATTTTTAATAGAGAGAAGGAAGAATCTATTGTTAATCAAAGATATGATTTAGATAGAAATTATTTCTATGCTACAGGTATTCTAGAATTTGGTGATATTCTAGTATTATGTAAACTTAACAATAAGGAAACAGAATTTATTTATTCTCATCCATATGATGCCTTTAGAGCAAAATGGCATGGAGCAAACTTCTCTAAGGAGGAAATTACTGAGATTTCAGGTATAAAGGATGTAAGATACCTAGAACTATATAATGACCATTTAAATCGCTTATTAGGAAGCGTTAAGACAGTTTACTTAGATATGCCTACAACTGAGCTATCTACTCTACCAACTGAAAATGAAGCTCTAGCTTCAAAGATATTAGCTAAGAAGCCTTGGTTAAATATTAAGAATGGTAGAGAGTTCTTTGTTAAGGCTAGAATGGTTAAGGAGCCTGAGGAGCTAGCTGAAATGAGGAAGGCTATTGAAATTACTAATAAGGGTATTCAAGCTATTTTATCAAATATCAGACCTATGTATGAATATCAGCTAGAGTCTTATTTTGATCAAGCAATTAAGTTTAACGGTGCTAATGGCTATGCCTTCCCAACTATTGCTGCCAGTGGTAAGAATTCTACCTGCCTACATTATTCATATAATAACTGTATGGCTAAGGATGGAGATTTAATCCTATTTGATTTAGGTGCATCATGCAATATGTACTGTGCTGATATTTCAAGAACCTTCCCAATTAACGGAAAGTTTACTGAGCGTCAAAAGCAAATTTATAATATTGTTTTAAGCTGTCAGCAGCATGTATTTGAAAATGCAAGACCAGGCCTTACAACTCGTGATTTAAATAGATTAGTTGTTGAATTCTATGAGCGTGAGCTTACTAAGATTGGTCTTATTAAGGAGCCAGCTGAGGTTAGTAAGTATTATTATCATGGAGTATCACATCATATTGGTCTTGAATGTCATGACCTATCTGATACAAGCCCATTAAAGCCAGGCTGTGTTATTTCTAATGAGCCAGGCCTATATATTGCTGAGGAGGGCATTGGTATTAGAATTGAGGATGATGTATTAATTACAGATAATGGTGCTGAGTGGCTAAGCCCACAAATCATAAAGACAGTCGATGATATTGAAGCTTTCATCGCTAAAAATAGAAAATAAGGAGAAATTATTTATGAAGGTAAGTACTTTAAGAAGCTACGCTAAGCTTATTGTTAAAATGGGCGTTAACGTACAAAAGGGTCAGGATGTTGTTATTAACGCATCTGTTAATGATGCCTATTTTGTTAAATATGTAGTAGAGGAATGCTATAAGGCTAAGGCTCGTCATGTTGAGGTTCAATGGGGCTTTGATGCGATTGAGAAATTAGCTTATAAGCATGAGACAATTAAGACCCTATCTGAGCTACCAGAATGGAAGCTTAAGAAGCAGGAATATAGAGTAGAAACTCTACCTGCTCAAATCCATATTTTATCTGATGACCCAGATGCAATGGCTGGTGTTGATCAGGAGAAGATTAATAAGGTCCGTTCTACAATTGGTCCTGTTATGATGAAATATCGTGAGCAAATGGATAATAAGTTCCAATGGACAATTGTAGGTATTCCAGGTGAGGCTTGGGCTAAGAAGATTTTCCCTAATGAGACTAAGAGAAACGCTGTTAATAAGCTTTGGGATGCTATTTTAGCAACAACTAGAGTTAATGGTGATCCTCTTCTTAACTGGGAGGAGCACAATAATACTATAAAGGAAAAATGTGCTAAGCTTAATGCATTAGGAATTAAGACTCTATATTATAAGAGCGCTAATGGTACCGACTTTAATGTAAGCCTACATAGAGATTCAATCTTTGCTGGTGGTAGTGAGTCTACTCTTGGTGGGGTTGTATATAATCCAAACATGCCTACTGAGGAGTGCTTTACATCTCCAAATAGACATACTGCAGAGGGTGTTGTTATGTCTAGTAAGCCTTTATCAGTAATGGGTAAGGTTGTTGATAGCTTCGGCTTCCGTTTCCATGAGGGTAAGGTAGTAGAGGTTATCGCAAAGAATGCTGAGCATAAGGCAATTTTAGAGAAGCTAACTAGCATGGATGAGGGTGCTGGTATGCTTGGTGAGGTAGCACTTGTACCATTTGATTCACCAATTAATCAAACTGGCTTATTATTCTATAATACATTATATGATGAGAATGCTTGCTGCCATTTAGCTATTGGTAGAGCCTTTGATGAATGTATTAGAGATTTTGATAAGAAGAGCCGTGAGGAGCTAGATGCTTATGATCTAAATAAGTCAATGATTCATGTTGACTTCATGATTGGTACTAGTGATTTAGCAATAGAGGCTGAATTATTTGATGGTAGAAGAGTCCAAATATTTAAGGAGGGTACTTGGGCTATTTAATAGCTAAATATATTGAAATACTCGAAAAAGCTTAGACTAATCTAAGCTTTTTCGGGGCTTTAGATTGGAGAATTTATATGAAATTTATTAGTTGGAACGTTAATGGCCTAAGAGCAGTAATGACTAAGGGCTTTAGAGATATTTTTGATTCCTTTGATGCAGATTTTTTCTGTATTCAGGAAACTAAGATGCAGGAAAATCAAGCAGATATTGAGATTGAGGACTATTATAGATACATGAATAGCGCAGAAAAGAAGGGCTATAGTGGAACTCTTATTTATACTAAGCACGAGCCATTAAATGTAGTCTATGGTATTCATGATTTATATAATGACGAGGGTAGAGTTATTACCCTTGAATATGATAGCTTTTATTTAGTAAATGCTTATGTTCCAAATAGTCAGGATGGCTTAAAGAGATTAGACTATAGAATGATTTATGAGGATGAGCTAAGAAAATATTTATGTGAGCTAAATGAAAAGAAGCCAGTAATTTATTGTGGTGATTTAAATGTAGCTCATGAGGAAATAGATATTAAAAATCCTAAGGCTAATGTTAAAAATGCTGGCTTCTCTCCAGAGGAAAGAGCTAAAATGACAGAGCTTTTAAAGGCAGGCTTTACTGATACCTATAGATATTTACATCCAACCAAGATAGAGTATTCATGGTGGAGCTATCGCTTTAACGCTAGAGCTAATAATGCAGGATGGAGAATTGATTATTTTATTGTTTCTAATTCCTTAAGAGATAAAATAGCTGAGGCTAATATTTATACCGAGGTATTTGGCTCAGACCATTGTCCGGTTGAGCTTATAATTGAACCATAGGACAGTGAGGCAAAATACACGTATATTAGCATCATGTAGTAATAACGATAAAAGAAACTATAATTAATTGCGTAATGGCCAAAATGTATATATAATATCATTGATATTATATGTATTCATGGCAAAGCTAGAGTAATCTGGTGACGCAAAGCTAAAGGGTCCTATTGGATAGCCAGTTGCAAGAGTTGCAATTGGCTATTTTTGTTTTTTAAAGAGAGGTGTTAAGTTTGAAGAAAAATTTATTTTTATCAATATGCTCATTAATTCTTACGAGCTTTTTACTTTTCTTTTTAGTATTTGGTTGGTATGTAAGCAATAAGGAGGTAACAGCCAATGGTATTTTTGGCTCTACTGGTGGTAATGATTATAGCCTAACCCTTGAAAGAGCTACCTTAGATAAGGCTGGTAATGTTACTGGCTGGGTAACTGCTGATAATATGGCCTTTAATAATGTAGCCCCTAATAATGTTTTTTTATTTAGAATGGGCTTAGAGTCTAAAAGCCAAGAGGATGTTATTTTAAATGTTAGCTTTGATGATATAAGCTCTAGGCTTACAGAAAATAAGCTTATTGCTAAGGATAAAAAAATCTTTTTTGCTGATGGAGAGATACCTTTATACGATATTGATGAGAATAATCAGGTAATGGTTGATAATAAGCTTCTTTATAAGGTTAATCCTAAGGATAATACTATAAGCCTAGGCGATTATCAAATTCATAACACCTTTATGTTTTATGATTTAGGTACAGCTGAGCCAGCTACTAATAAGCTAGCTCCTCCTCTTAAGGGTCTAGAGCTAGCTAAGGTAAATAATTATCAGATAAAGGCCAATAATCAAAAGGAGTATTTTTATTTCGCCCTTGAATTTAATGAGGAAAAATCATTAGTAATGCAGGACGGAGTTTTAAGCAGTAATTGCTATTTATATCAAAATCTAGTAATTGGACATATAACACTTCGTAGGTAAGGAGCTGAGAATGTGAAAAAGGGAAATATAGTTAAGTTAATATTAATAGCAGTCGCTTTTATATTTAGCATTGCTTCCTTCACTATTTATGCTTGGTATACTAATGTGGATTATGTCGGTAGCCTTGATGCGGAAGCTGAGGGGCTTTCCTTTTACTATACTCTAGGGGATAGTACCTCTAAGAATGTTAAAAGCTATGATATAAAAAACCTAGCCTTTTTTGATCCACAATCTAATTCTGAGATAAGATATTTTGATTCTATGAGCACTAAGGTTTCTATAGGCCTAGCTAATAACGATGACTTAGATAAGGAATACACTATAACCTATGTAGCTAAAAAGAGAGTTACTAAGGAAAATCAGGTTAATAAATCCGTTGCTTATCCAGCTGGAATTATTTCAGAAGCCCAAAGCCTAGTAACTGATAATATTAAAAATGTTGGTGAACTAATCGCTGGTAATAACGTAACTAGTAATGAAACAGAATTTAGCTATAGCTTTAATGGACAAATAAAGGGTAAGACAAATAAAACAGTATACCTATATTTAGCTGGTATTCAGGAAATAGCTACTGCCAGCAATAATGATTTTTTAATTAATGAGGCAGGACAAAAAATAAGCTATTCATTTAAGCTTACTATACAAGCTAAAAACATTTCTACTGGTCCTAGCGTAAATTAAGGGAGGTTCTATGAGTAAGAAGAAGTTAATTATCTTAATAACAACAATTATATTATCACTTTCCTTAGTTACCACCCTTGCGGCCTTTATCTTTATAGGAAATGTTAATGGTAATGTAGAGCCTGGTAATATTGTGCTTAATGAAAAAAGCTTTTTAGATTATTCATTAAAAGATGCTGAGCGTAATGATTCAAAGTATCAGGGATTAACGCCACTTGAGCTTTTAAAGGAAAGAACTCAAGGCACTCCAGCTAAAATAGACGCTATTACTACTAATAGTATAACCTGCTATGCAACAGAACGTAAGGGCTATAATGATGAGGATAATAGTCTAATATATTTAAATCAGCTAGGCTTTGAATTTTCCTTTACCCCACAAATTGATTCCTATGTAAGAATCCATTTTGAGGATGCCTGGATTTCTAAGAAGGTTTATAACAATGGTAGTGAAAAGAAAAGCTATATAACCAAGGATAAGCTTAATGGTAGTAAATCCCCCTTTGATATTTCAAATGAAAGCTGGGTTTATGATGAAAATACAAACTGTGCTTATTTAAAGACTATAGCTACCCAGGCTAATGGTATGCAAAGCTATAGCTTTAATATTGATAGTAATTATTGGTATACACAGCTAAATCCAAGTAAAAACTTCCGTGAGCAAATATTAGTTCAAATATCATATGTAGTAGATGTTGTTCAGGCTAATAGAGCAGAAGCAATTTGGGGTGTGGATTTAGATAAAATACTAGGAAGGAGCCAAGCATGAGAAAAAATAGAAAAATCATTTTAGCATCATTAGGATTTCTACTTACCATAGGCTTAGTAGCTATTTTAACAGTTGGCCTACTTAAGCCTAGTAAGGTTGATTTTGTAACGAAAACAGGTCACTATATTTCAGATAAGGCACCTATTAGTAGCTATGAAAGCCCAACAGCCTCTAACACTATTGAGCTAAGGAGCCTTTATACAATAAATGGTAGTACAGTAAGCTATAATAATAAGCCTGTTGACGCATTAGCTACTATAAGCATCTCCTCAGCTGAGGAGCTTTATGCCTTTAGTAAGCTTACTAACACTAATGACAATTTTTTAGCCTATAATTATAAGCTTTTATCAAATATTAATTATGAAAATTATCCATTTGAGTTTGAGCCAGTTGCTTGGGAGCCTAATAAAAGCTTTAGAGGTAGCTTTGATGGTAATGGCTAAGTAATCTAAACCTAACAACCATTGATAAAAGTGCTCTAGTGGTAATAAGGAAGTATCTAAATACGAGCAAATGCAATATTATGCGATGTTTTCTAGGGTTGGAGCTGGTGGTAATATCACTAAGCTTGGGCTTAGAGACACTAATATTGTAATTAATGGCTTAATTCAAAATATGGTTGGAGTTGCTCCATTAATTGGCTTAATAGATAATGGTGGTAGTGCTTCCTATCTTTTCGCAACAGATTTAAGAGATCCTATTCAGGATGAAAGTGGTATTACCGCTATGGGTGGATACCGTATATCAGGACTAGTTTTTGAAAATAGAGGAGCATTACTTGATTCCTATAGTGCCTACAATATAGTTTCTAACTATACAGTTGATGATTATATCGACTTTAATGAGCTTTTAACTGTTAATACTGGTACTATTAATGAAAATCTATATTTCTATAACAAGACAATAACTGATTACATTAAGGAAAAAGATAGTATTAAAATTGTCTATGGCTCACCAGTTTCTAAGACCTTCACAGTAAGCACACATTTTGGTGCCTACTCAAAGACCCTAGATGATTTAAATCAAATAGTTATAGCCGAAAATAACAATTGGTATTCTAAAAACAGCTATAAAGCTGAGCTTAGACCATATTTAGATAATATGCTTACACCTATTATTAGGGGTATTAAAATGAAGGATTCTAGCTCAAATAGCTCTACCTTTATTATTGCTAATGAGGCTGATTTTAGCTATATGTTTGAGCTAATGAATTTAAATGATTACTTTGCTTCAATGAAAATGACTTATGAAATAACCGCTGATTTGAATTTATCATTAATTAATAGAAGTAATTATTTTTATGAAAGAAGAATAGCCGCAACTATTAGAGGTGCTTCTGATCCTTCTAGAGCTAGTGTTACTATAGGTAATGCTAAATCAAGCTACCCAACTATTTATTATGGAGATATTTCTAAGGGAGTTACTACTGAGGGTATTGATGCCTTTGGACTATTCCCTGTTTTAGCAGGTGAGGTAAGCAATTTAAATATTGTTATGCCTGATGAAATAGTAATAGATAATACAAGTTATAATATTAAGGCAATTGGTGTGGTTACAGGCTACCTAAATGGTGGTAGGATTGATAATGTTAATGTATTAGCTAATATTAGAATAAATAATTCAATTGGTAAATATTTCGTTGGTGGTATGTCAGGTGTTAGTGCCGGTGAGGGCGTAATTAATAACTCCACAGCTACTGGTAATATTACTGTTGAGGCTGGTAGCTATAATGGTAGCTATAGCTCAATTGGCTATATGGATGGTTCAGCAGTTGGTGGCTTAGTAGGCTATATTACTGATACCTATGGTAGCCTATCTACCTCATTAAATACAATGAATATTATATCAGCAGGCCTTAGCTCAAAGGCAGAGCTAGCTATAGGTGGCGTAGTCGGTGCTGGCTACAGCTATAATTTTAGTATGCTTGAAAATAGAGGAAATATTTCTGTTGGCTCTGGAACTAATGTGGCTTTAGCTAAGGAGCTTTATGTAGGCGGTATAATAGGAAGACTTCTTGGTGTTAGAAAGCAAATAGCTAAGCTTAATAACCAGGGAGATATCGAGGTATATAACAGTGATAATCTATATTTAGCAGGTATATTAAATGCTGATATAAAAACCTCAAATATGAATAATTTAACAGCCTCTAGCTTAAGAAGTAATGGTAAATATGCCTTTTATTTATCTGAGGCTAGTAACTCAGGAACTATTAATCAACATAATAAGGGTATGAATACTAATTTATGTAGTGGCCTTAATTTATTATCAAAAAACGGCTTTATTTCTGAGCTATCTGGAATCTATAATCTAGGCTATAAAACCTATGATAATAAAACTATGCTTCCTCAAAGAATAGATATGTCTATTATTCCTAGCTATAGTGGGGTTATTAACTCTATAACTGGTAGTGCCCAAAAGGAAAATCAGGCTGTAAGCCTACAATATGGCTATAATTTAAGAGATATTGAGTTCTTTACTAGTCAAAATATTAGCTTTACTAGCTTAGACTATAGTGGTATTGGTAGAGGTAATTATATTAGCTATTATGATTCTAATAATGAGGGAAATATTACCATAAGCTTCGCTCATGGTATGGCAAGCGGTAATATTTATATTAATGGTGCCTTTAGTGGGCTAGATAATGGCTTTGTTGCTAGAAATATCTTTAATGATGGAGATATTCTTATTAAGGATGCTATAAATAATCAAGCACCTATTAATGCTAATATCTATGCCTCAGGTATAACCTACAGTGATTTAAATGTAATTGATCAGGCTATTTATAATCCATTAAGCCCAAGCTTTGATAATAAGACCCTAGGTAGCTTAAATAACGCTATAAATAATGGTAGTATAACCATTACTAGTGATAAGCTTACTGATGATTTAAAAGTAAATTCTAGTAACTATATGGGAAATCTTAATGGTAATATCTATGCTTCAGGAATTTTAGCTATTAATAAGGGTATCCTTACAAATAGCTTTAACCTGGGTAATATTTATGTTGGCCTATTTAGAAATAATAGTAATGAGATTTATGCCTCAGGAATAAGTTATTCTAATGAGGGAGAATATGCTCAAATTAGAGATTGTGCTAATAATGGTATTATTAAGGCTATCAACCTTGGATTATCCAGTGTAAGGGTTACCTCAGCTGGTATTACGGCTATAAACACTAAGGCTAATACTAATAATCACCAGGTAATAGCGTTCACTATTAATTATGGCGAAATTTATGCCTTTAGTGGTGAGAAAAATGATGAAACTAT
Source organism: Anaeroplasmataceae bacterium (assembly GCA_020024985.1). Classification (GTDB taxonomy): domain Bacteria; phylum Bacillota_I; class Bacilli_A; order Acholeplasmatales; family Anaeroplasmataceae; genus Anaeroplasma. Next base: position 13,289 of record JAHHSW010000008.1, read on the forward strand.
TAATTCAAATGAGAATGTAAAGGCTAGTGGTATATTAGCCTTTGGAATCGCTAATATTGTTAATACTATTAACTATGGTAATGTCTTTTCAACAAATGTAGCTGGTGGTATGATTGCGGCTGTAAATCTTGATTTCTTTGATAGCTCTAAAACAACCACTATCGCCAATACCTTAAATTATGGTGTTATAAAGGCAATTAAGCAATATGAGAATAAGGCTAATGAGGTTTATTATGCTAGCTACGGTGAAATAAAGGGTATGAAGCCTGATTCAAAATATATAGATTTAGGAGCAATTTCCTTCCCATATTATCAGGCAATTGGTGCTTTAATAGGTGTTCTTGATTATAGTAGAACTCCTAATCTAGTAATTCGTTATTTAATTAACTTCTATGAATATGCAGAAATAGTAGCTAAGGAGCCTAGCTCTAATGGAGCTAGTAGGGTTGATGTTAGTAAGCTTATTAACATTAAAACACCTTCATATTTCTTAGGTAAGCTTGTTACCTATGCTCCTCTTTCAACTGAGAGTGATTCAGGAGTAACTGGTGTTTTCTCATCAGAATTTATCTTTAGAAGGGCTATTAGAGGAGAAGGCTTAGATTCAAATTTTGTAACTGATAAATATATTGGTGATTTCTTCCAGTTTGTAGCCTTTGAAAAGATTAATACAGTGATTTTAGATAAGATTGGCTGGAGACAAATTGCCTATATGGATGCGGCAGAAAGATTTGCGCGAGATTTAGGCTCAATGGTTAAATTTATCAATTTAAAAAGAACCGACATTGTAACAATAATTGATAATGCTAGAGGTAATGATAATTGGATTAATGCCTGTGATACAGAAATATTAAGAAATTTATTAGCTGAGGCAATTAAGAATAATTATATAGATAATAAAGAGCTTGGTACAATTATTAATTATATTTTGTTTGAAACTGGTACTGATGTAATAAGTAGCGAGCTTAGAGCTACCCTAGTAGACTCAGTTATCGCCTATATTGATAGTAATAATCAAAATGTAAGCTATTATGAGCTATTAAATAAGCTATTATATGATGAGGTTTTAGCTAAAATTTTAGCTAATAATTCCCCTGAATATAAGGTAGTTGCTGATGAAATAAGAAGAATAATAGAAACAACAAGCAGTAAGGATTTAGAGGGTATTTTAAATGCTTATATGGAGGCGCTAAAAAATAATAGCACTCTTTTAGATCCACTATTTAGTCCGGATTTAGGTAACTATTATTTTGAGCCTAAGCTACGTTTGATTAATACTCTTCTTGAGGGCTACAGTGAGGAGAGGCTAAAGGAGCTATTACTTGTAGTAGCAGGGAATCAAGCAAGTGAGCAGGCAAAATATATTTTATATATTAATGACTCTAAAAATGATTTAACCATTAAGGATATTTATGCTAAAATGATTGCTTCTAATAGCTTTAATGGCACTAATGAATATAGTGAGGCTATGAATATAGCCTTTAAGGGTACAGATATTAGTGATATTATTTCAAAAAATTATGATGCTAATATGCAAGGACGCTTTGATACTATTATTAATAGCACTCAAAAATCAGGTCAGGATATTACTTCCTTAAATATTACTCCGGCTCATGATTATGTTGAGCTTTGGAATACTATTAAAAATGATAAGGAGGTTAAGAATTATTTATTAGATAAGAATAATGGAATTTTAACTGAGGTTATTGATATTAATGGTAGAAGGGATTTAGGAATCTATGCCAAGGCTACTGAGTTTAGAAATACCTATCAAACTCAGGATGCACCTAATAGAAATGGTAGAGGTGGTATAGTAATAGATACATCACATACAGCCATAATTCGCAATAGATTTATTTATGAGCCAGATTATTTAGTTAATGATGATGAAAATAATATGACTTACTATTATGGACCATATGAAACTAAAAATTCTAATGTAATGTGGAATAATAATGCAGCTAAAGCAAATCAAAATTTTGATATAGGTAATATTGGTAACTCGGAAATTGATGGCTCTAGGCAAAGATATGTTCCATTCTTTGCCTCAGTTGATAAGACTGAGCTTACCAAAAGAGGAGTACCAGACAATAGAAATTTTGAATTTTATTGGAATAATGATAATGTTGGTAGTGTTCAGGCTGCATCAAAGGAATCACAATTCCAATGGGTTTCTACTCATATTATTAATAATGCATCTTTAGATGGTACTACCTACCTTAAAAAGGTTTATTCTGGTATTGCTGTTGATCATAACTACGATTTTGGTAAATCAGGTAGAACAGCTAAGTCTGAAGAAAATATAGTAAGTAATTCAAATGATTTTGATAATGGAAAGCATATAAATTCTAGTAGTTATTTAGTTGGATATATTACTGCTAATTTAATTACTGGTATTTGGTATCAGCATGATATTTGGAATGAAAAGGGTGCCTATTTAACCGCTAAGCCTAAAAATTCTATTGAAGGCTTTACTGGTGTACAAAGTACAGAGTATATAAATTACTTTTTAGAGGATTTAATTAAGCTAGATGGTAAAACTACTAAGGGTAGAAGTAAGGGTAGAGTATCTAGTGATGAGGAAAATATTATTAACGCACTAATGGAAAAGCTATTAGCTAAAGAGGCAGGAAAAAAGCTAGCATTAGAGGCAGTAGGACGTGCTTCTGTAAATGGCTTTGATGAGAACTCAAGTCTTGCGGCAGAGTCTTTATCAAATGCGTTAGCTGAAACTGAATTTACTAGAAGCTCACTAAATTCATTAACCTATAATGATGTCTATTTAAATAATATTATTTATAGTGGTACAGATAGTATTAAGGCAAGGTTAGATTTCTTAATTAAGGATATTAGCTATTCAACCAAGGAACAAATAATTCTTAATATTGTAAATAACCAGGAGGCCTTTAGACAAATATTGTTAAAGATCTATAGCTATTCAAAAAAGGCTAGTGAAATTACTTCTAAAATAGAAGTTAATAATAGAAATGATTATATATATGAGTATATAAAGCAGCTAAAGAGCATAAGGCCAAATATGACGGATGATGAAATTACAGGTATGCTTAAGGGTGTTAATGATAGTGATTTAACGACCATTAGTACCTTATTAGCCGCCAATAGGCTTACTAACCAAAATATAGATGGCTTTAATATAAATGGTGAGTTTATATTAAAGGATGGTAATGTAGCTATAGCAGGTGAAAGCTATAATAGCTATATAGAATTTATAAATGATGGTACTATTACAGTTAATTCTTTGTCTAATGAGGCTATTAATATTGCCTTTTTAGGAAAGGTAAATTGTGGTAGTAATGTAAGAGAAATAAATACCGCTCCAGGTCTTGCTAGCTTTGATGTAGTTAACAACCAAGAGATTACAATTAATGTCTTTAAGGGTACTAAAATATATGGAATTTTCTTAAGTGATAAGCTTGAAGATACCCCTTATATAGGTGATTTTGCTAGTGGTAACATTGAATTAGATAATCAAAACGGATATAATTTACCTGCTGGTAGTAGTATTACAATAACAAATTCTTTAGTTGTACCTAATGGTACGACTGCAACGCTTATGGCTGGTGTTTCAGGAAATGGAGCTAGTAGTGTTGTAGTTACTATTAATGGTAAGGAGCATAATAGTGCCAATG
>JAHHSW010000080.1 GCA_020024985.1 Anaeroplasmataceae bacterium
TAGCCCCTAATGCTACCTACCTATGTGAGCTTAAGATAGATGGATTATCTGTTTCTCTTAAATATGAGGATGGATACCTAGCTCAGGCTGCAACCCGTGGTAATGGCTCAGTTGGAGAGAATATCACTCATAATGTTAAAACAATAAAAAGTGTACCTCTTAAGCTAGATAGGGATATAGATTTAGAGGTAAGAGGCGAAATCTTTATGCCTAAGAAAAGCTTTATTGCCTTAAATCTTGAAAGAGAGGAAAATGAGGAGGAGCTTTTTGCTAACCCTCGTAATGCGGCAGCGGGCTCTATTCGTCAGCTAGATAGCAGTATTGCAGCTAAAAGAAATTTAGATATATTCCTATATTATTACATGGATAATGATATTAAAACTCAGGAGGAGGCTTTAGTTAAAATGAAGAGCCTGGGCTTTAAGACTAATCCAAATTATGCACATTGTAGGAATATGGATGAGGTTATAGAATATATTGAAAAGATGGGAGAAATGAGACCTAATCTTCCATATGATATTGATGGTATTGTCCTTAAGGTAAATGAATTATCACTACATGATTTAATTGGTGAAACAGTTAAATATCCAAAGTGGGCTATTGCTTATAAGTTCCCACCAGAGGAGGTTAGTACTAAGCTTTTAGATATAACCTATCAGGTTGGTAGAACTGGTGTAATAACTCCAGTTGCTAACTTTAAGCCAGTCTTTGTTCAGGGCTCAACTATTTCTAAGGCTACCCTACATAATGAGGATTATATTAAGGCTAAGGATATCCACATTAATGATATGGTAATCATTCGTAAGGCAGGAGATGTTATTCCTGAGGTAGTAAGGTCAGTAGTCGAGGAAAGAAGTGGGGAATGTATACCATTTAAAATGATTACAGAGTGCCCATGCTGCCATAGTAAGCTTGAAAGGCTTCCTGGTGAGGCTGATTGGTACTGCTTAAATGACCAATGCTCTGATAAGCTTGTTAATAAACTTATCCACTTTGCCTCAAAGCCAGCCTATAATATTGATTCACTTGGTGATAAGGTATGTAAGCAGCTATATGATTATGGCTATTTAAGAGGAATTACTGATATATTTAAGCTTAAGGATAGATATCAGGAGCTTATTACCCTACCAGGCTATGGTGAAAAGAGTATTAATTATTTAATTGAAAAAATTGAGGCTAGTAAAAGGAATAATTTAGATTTATTAGTCTTTGGACTAGGAATTCGTCACTGTGGAGCTAAGGTAAGTAAGCTTATTTGTAAGAAGTTTAAGACTATGGATAATATCATTAAGGCTAGCTATGATGAGATTGTAGCTATTCCTGATTGTGGTGATAGAATTGCAACAGAAATAGTTAGATATATGTCTAATGAGGCTAATTTAGCCTTAATTAATGAGCTTAAGGAGCTAGGCTTAAATATGGAATATGATGCTGGTGAAATAAAGGAAAATTATTTTACTGGTAAAAAGTGCGTTTTAACTGGTACCCTACAGGCTATGGGTAGAAGCGAGGCTAAGAAGCTTATTGAAAGCTTTGGTGGAGCTATGAGTGAAAGCGTAAGTAAAAAGACTGATGTTTTAATACTTGGTGAAAATCCAGGTAGTAAATATGAAAAGGCTAAGAGCCTAGGTATTTACATTATGGAGGAAGCTGAGTTCTTAGAAAAAATAAAGGAGTAGCTATGGATAAGATTATTATTAAGGGTGCTCGTGAAAATAATTTAAAGAATGTTTCACTTGAGCTACCTAAAAATAAATTAATAGTAATGACAGGCCTATCAGGCTCTGGTAAATCTTCATTAGCCTTCGATACTATTTATCAGGAGGGTAAGAGAAGATTTGTTGAATCATTATCATCATTTGCTCGACAATTTCTTGGCTCAAATGAAAAGCCAGATGTTGATTCAATCGAGGGCTTATCACCTGCCATTTCAATAGACCAAAAGTCACAAAGCCATAATCCTCGTTCTACTGTAGGTACAGTAACAGAGATTTATGACTATTTAAGAGTTTTATTTGCTCGTGTAGGTGTACCATATTGTCCTACTCATAAGATTCCTATTTCATCACTATCTATTGATCAGATAGTTGATAGAATTATGGAGCATCCTGAGGGTAGTAGGCTTTATATTACCTCTCCAGTGGTATTTAGACAAAAGGGTGAGCATAAGCAGGTTTTTGAGAAGTATTTAAGGCTTGGCTATGTAAGAGCCCTTGTTGATGGAGAAATGATGGATATCGATAGTGAAATAAAGCTCGAAAAGAATAAAAAGCATGATATCTTTATCGTTGTTGAGCGTCTTAAGATGAAGGAGGGAGTACGTCCTAGAATCTTTGAGGCTGTCAGCATGGCTGTTAAGGATAGTAATGGATATTGTGCATTATACTGTGATGATAAGGAGGAATTCTATTCAACAGTATATGCCTGCCCTTATTGTGGATATTCCTTAAAGGAGCTAGAGCCAAGGCTATTTTCATTTAATTCACCACTTGGTGCCTGTCCTGATTGTAATGGACTTGGTAAAAAGCTAAGTGTTAGTGAGGATTTAATTATGGATGAGGATAAGTCCTTAAATAATGGAGCTATCCTTCCTTATAAGAATCAAGAAAAGGAAAATTTAAATAATGCAATGCTTCAGCAAACCTGTTCGCATTATGATATTGATATGAATGTTCCATTTAAGGATTTACCTAAGGAAAAGAAGAAAATAATTCTTTATGGCTCACCTGAGGCTATAAGCTTTAAGATGAAATCCTCTAGTGGTAGAAATCATGATAAGGTTGATTTCTTTGAGGGTATTGTTACTAACTTTGAGCGTCGTTATCTAGAGACTAATTCTGATTGGATTAGAGACTGGATTGAGGGCTATATGGTTGAAAGGATATGTGATACCTGTCATGGTAAGAGATTAAACGAGAATGTTTTAAATATCTTTATTAATGATAAAAATATAGCCGATGTATGTAATACTCCAATTGATGAGCTATATACCTGGTTTAGTAATTTAAAGCTAAGTCCAGAAAAGCAAGAGATTGGTAGGCTTGCGATAAAGGAGATTAAGGATAGATTAAAGTTCTTAATTAATGTAGGCCTTGAATATTTAACCCTAGGTAGATCTGCAGATACTCTATCTGGTGGTGAAAGCCAAAGAATCAGGCTAGCTACTCAAATAGGAAGCCAGCTTACTGGTGTATTATACGTATTAGATGAGCCATCTATTGGCTTACATCAGCGTGATAATGATAGACTAATTAAGACCCTTCAGGAAATGAGGGATTTAGGTAATACCCTAATAGTTGTTGAGCATGATGAGGAAACAATGCTAGCATCAGATTATTTAGTTGATGTAGGACCTAGAGCGGGCTTACATGGTGGTGAGATTGTTGTGGCAGGAACACCAGAGGAGGTAATGGCTAATCCTAATAGTATTACCGGTCAGTATTTATCAGGTAAAAAGAAAATTGAGGTACCTAAGGTACGTAGGCCTTTAGATGGTAGATATATAAGCATCAAGGGTGCCCAGGAAAATAATTTAAAGAATGTAGATGTTAAGATTCCTTTAGGGGTTATAACCTGTATTACTGGTGTATCTGGTAGTGGTAAATCCTCATTAGTTAATGAGGTATTATATAAGAATGCCTATGTAAAGCTATATCATTCTAAAAAAATTAATCCAGGTAAGGTTGAAAGAATTGATGGCTTAGACCAAATTGATAGAATTATCCACATCTCTCAGCAGCCAATAGGTAGAACCCCAAGGAGTAATCCGGCTACCTATACTGGTGTATTTGATGATATAAGAGATTTATTTAGTAAAACAACTGATGCTAAGATAAGAGGCTATGATAAGGGAAGATTCTCATTTAACGTCAAGGGTGGACGCTGTGAGGCCTGTGGTGGTGATGGTGTAAAGAGAATATCTATGCAATTTTTACCAGACGTTTATGTACCATGTGAGGTTTGTCATGGTAAGAGATTCCAATCTGAAACCCTAGAGATAAAGTTTAAGGGTAAAAGCATCGCTGATGTTTTAGATATGACTATTGAGGAGGCCTTAGAATTCTTTGATGGCTTTGCTAAGATAAGAGGAAAGCTTCAAACCATGGTTGATGTTGGTCTTGGCTATATCAAGCTTGGTCAAAGCTCAACTACCCTATCTGGTGGTGAGGCTCAAAGGGTTAAGCTTGCCTATGAATTACATTCAAAGATAACTGATCGTACTCTATATATTTTAGATGAGCCTACAACTGGTCTTCATACTGATGATATAAAGAGGCTAATGGAGGTTATTGGAAGAATTGCAGATCACCATGCGACTGTATTAATTATTGAGCATAATTTAGATGTAATTAAATGTGCAGATTATATAATTGATATGGGACCTGAGGGTGGTAATAAGGGTGGTACAGTGTTGTTTGCTGGAAGACCTGAGGACTTATGTAAGGTAGAGGAAAGCTATACTGGACAGTATTTAAAGAAGCTTCTATAGGCTAGAATATAAAGCTAGCCTATAGATTTATTTGCTAAAAGGTATAGATTATTATATAATGACAAGGAAAAGTGGTGATTTTATGTCAAAAAAGCCAAAGCTTACAGATGATTCTAAAAAAAGAAGGCAGGAGCTTTTAGATAAGCTTGATGCTTATAAGAATAATAATGAAAATCTAACAGAGGATGACCTAAAGGAAATATTAGATTCATTAGATGAAATTATTAGCATTGAGGATAAAAGCACACCACTAATTAAAAAGATAGGTGATTATTTATTTCACCTAATATTAAAATACGTAGTTATGTTTTCATGCATAATCCTAATTGGCTCTTTATTTATGAGCCATATAGTAATAGATAAGCCTATTTTCTTTGCAGCTTCAGCCATAGTTTCTATTCCCTTAACTATGATAAATGCTCCTCATTTATTTGGAGTAAATATTATAGATGGTGGACTACTAGGCAAGCTTTTTACAGCTATTATATTAATAATAGTAGTAA
>JAHHSW010000081.1 GCA_020024985.1 Anaeroplasmataceae bacterium
CCATTTAAGCCATATAAGCCTTGATTTACATAAGGACACGCTTAAGTATCCAGATAATATCACAACTGAGTTTGAGGATAAGTGGAGTAAGCTTGGTCCTATTTATAGATTAGAGGCAAGATTAAAGTAGGGTGATAAAATGGCGATATATGCTTTAATAGGTGGAAAGGCTAATAAGCCTAATCCAACTAATAAAATAGAGCGCTATATTACCTCCCTAGCTAAGAAGGATAAACCTAAAATACTATATTGCCCGTATGCCGCAATAAATAATGTGGATAAGAGTATTAATTCATTCCATAGGCTAATGAATGGTATATGCTGTAGCATTACTGATTTAACAATTGATAATATGGATAGCTTCGATTCTTTATTAAATGAGGCTGATATATTATATATTGGTGGAGGACATTGTGATGATTTAGTAGAGCTATTCAAGGCTAAGGGGCTAGATAAAATATTACTAAAGTATATTAATAGTAATAAAATATTTGCTGGCTCCTCTGCAGGAGCTATGTTGTTTTCTACCTATTCAATGGGAGATAAATATATGTACTCCGATAATTTCCACAATTATAATTACAAGATGGTTAAGTGCTTAGGTATTTTAGATATGATATTATGTCCTCATTATCAAAATGAGGACATAATAGTCTTTAATGATGCTATTAAGGAATATGATAGCATTGCCTTTGGGCTTGAGGAGGATACCTGCTTAATAGTTGATGGTGATACATTTTATCCCGTTAAGGAGGCAGGCTATAATAGCCTTTACTATTTTGATAAAAATAAGCTTATGATACCTCTATATGAGGGTAATACATATAAAAATGAATAAGGAGGAAATTATAATATGCGTGCAGTAGATATTATAATAAAGAAACGTAGTGGCCTAGAGCTAAGCCGTGAGGAAATTGAATTCATGGTTAATGGCTTTACGAAGGGTGAGATTGAAAATTACCAAATGTCAGCCTTCACTATGGCAGTTTACTTCCGGGGTATGACTGATAATGAGGCCACAATACTTACTAAGGCTATGCTAAATAGTGGTGATGTCTTAGATTTAAGTAAAATTGAGGGTGTAAAGGTTGATAAGCACTCTACTGGTGGTGTAGGTGATAAGACCTCACTAGTTGTAGCTCCTATAGTTGCTTCACTAGGAATTAAGTTTGCTAAGATGAGTGGACGTGGGCTTGGCCATACTGGTGGAACACTAGATAAGCTTGAAAGTATTCCAGGCTATAATATTTCTATTTCTGAGGAGCAATTTATTAAGCAGGTAAATGAAATTGGTGTTGCCCTAGTTGGACAAACTGCTGATTTAGCTCCAGCTGATAAGAAGCTATATGCCTTAAGAGACGTTACAGGTACAGTTGAATCAATTCCTTTAATTGCTTCATCAATTATGTCAAAGAAGCTTGCTTCAGGCTCTGATGTAATTTGTCTTGATGTTAAGGTAGGTAGTGGAGCCTTTATGAAGAATGAGGAGCAGGCTACAAGGCTAGCTAATTTAATGGTTCAAATTGGTAAAAATTGTGGAAAGAAGATGACAGCAGTTTTAACTAATATGGATGAGCCACTAGGCTTTGCGGTTGGTAATTCACTTGAGGTTATAGAGGCTATTAATACCTTAAATGGCAAGGGGCCTAAGGATTTTACGGAGCTATGCTTAACTATTTCTTCATATCTTGTTTTAAATTCAGGCTATGCTAAGAGCCTAGAGGAGGCAAGAGCTCTTTGTATTAGACAAATCGAAAACAAGGAGGGTCTTAATACCCTAGCTAAGCTTATACATGCTCAGGGTGGAGATGAAAGCTACATTTATGATGTGGATAAGTTCCCTAAGGCTAAGTATGAGCTCGAGGTTAAGATACGTAAGGCTGGTCATGTTAGTAGAATCGATGCCCTAGCTATAGGTAATGCAGCTATGTATCTTGGTGCAGGTAGAGCTAAGCTAACTGATAAGATTGACCATTCAGTAGGTATTGTTTTAAAGAAGAAGGTTGGCGATATTGTTAAGGAAAATGATACAATCGCAACTATTTATTCTAATAAGGAAAATAATGATTTAGAAATCAAGACTATTCTTGATGCCTATAGTGTTTCAAATGACGCTATAGAGCCAAAATTAATAATTAAGGTAATTAGCTAAATAAAGGAGGGATTATTTTGAATAAATTAGAGCTAGAACAAATTTTGGTTGAGGCCTGTAAGACTGGTGCAGATTTTGCAGAGCTATATTTTGAGGACAAGACAACCTCAAGCCTTAGAGTGGTTTTAGATAAGGTTGATGAGGCCACAACTAAGAGTGAGTATGGATGTGCATTAAGATTACTTAATGGACTAGAGGAAACCTATGGTTATACTAACGATGTAAGCTTTGAGGGTGTAATGGCCCTAGCTAAGAGCTTAAGAGAGGGTATTTCTAGTGAGGCTAAGATCACTAAAGTTGAGTTTAAGGAAAATGAGGATAAGTATCATACTAATATTACTGATACTAGTGTGAATAACACTAAGCTAGTAGAGGTATTAAAGGGCTTAACTAGTGATATTATGGCTTATGATGAAAGAATTGTTCAAGCAATTTCATCATATAGTGGTGTGCTTCAAATGGTTACTATTTGTAACACAAAGGGTATCTATAAGAGTGATACTAGATTTAATCAACGAATTGCTGCCCAGGCTATTTCTGAAAATAGTGAGGGGAGACAAATGGGCTTTGATAGTCACGGTGGAAACTTTGATTTTGCTAGACTAATGAGCTTTGATTATCATGAGTTCGCTAGAAGCATTGCTGATGTTGCTATCGTTATGCTTAGTGCTAAGGACATTAAGGGTGGAGTATATGACGTAGTTATCCACAATGGCTTTGGTGGTGTAATCTTCCATGAGGCCTGTGGACATTCATTAGAGGCTACCTCAGTAGCTAAGAATACCTCAGTATTCTCTAACCGCTTAGGTGAAAAGATTGCTAGTGATGTTGTTACAGCAATTGATGATGGTACTATAGCTTATGAATGGGGTAGTGAGAATATTGATGATGAGGGTACTCCACAGCAAAAGAGAGTATTAATTGAAAAGGGTGTATTAAAGTCATATATGATTGACTACCTAAACTCAAGAAGAATGAAGAGCGAGGTTACTGGCTCATCACGTCGTCAGGGCTATCGTTTCTCACCAACCTCTCGTATGAGTAATACCTATATTGCTAATGGCGAGAGTAAGTTTGAGGATATTATTAAGAATACTAAGTATGGCTTATTCGCTAAGAAGATGGGTGGAGGATCTGTTAATCCAGCCACTGGTGAATTTAACTTCTCTGTAAGTGAGGGCTATATGATTGAGGATGGTAAGATTACTACTCCAGTTAAGGGTGCTACTTTAATTGGTAATGGTAAGGATACTCTACTTAATATTGATATGGTTGCTGATAATTTATCCTTCGGTTATGGTATGTGTGGATCTCAAAGTGGTAGTATTCCTACCTGTGTAGGTCAGCCTACTATTAGAGTTAGAAACATGACTGTTGGTGGAAAGGGTGGTAATTAATATGGAATTCACTAAATTATGTGCTAAGGCTAAGACTTTAGGTATCAATGAAATTGAGGCTTATAGAGTTGATAATAATGGTATAGATATCAGCTTCTTTGATGGTGATATTACTGGTAATACCACTAAGATGACTAGTGTTATGTGTGTTCGTGGTGTTTATAATAACCATATAGCTACTGTATATACTGAAAGATTAGATGATGAGGGGATTGATATAGTATTAGCTACAATTATTAAGAATGCCTCATTAATTACTAAGGAGGACCCATATATTATGTATGAGGGCTCTAAGGAATATCCAAAGCTTACTGAGGATTCTACAGATTTTGATAGCTATTCAGCTAAGGATAAGATGAAGCTATGCAAGGATTTAGATGATTACTTAAAGAGTAAGTCTGATTTAGTTTATAAAACTGAGATTAGCTATTCTGAAAGCAAGGTAAGCAAGAGTATTTTAAATTCAAATGGCTTAAATTGTCATAAATCATCTAAGCAGGCTTATGTTGTTGCTGAGGTAATTTGCCGTAAGGGTGACGATATGAAGGTAAGCTATGATTATAGATTTATTAACAAGCTTAATGAATTTGACATTAAGGGCTTTGCTGATAAGCTAATTGAGGATTGTGTAAGTCAATTTGGTGCTGACAGCATTCCATCAGGAAGCTATGATGTTGTTTTAGATAGGGATTCCCTAAGAGGCTTAATGGGTGCCTATAGTAGTGCCTTCTGTGCTGATTCAGTTCTTAAGAATATGTCATTTTTAAAGGATAAGCTTGATGAGAAGGTATTTGGAGCTAATGTTACTCTAATTGATGATCCACTTAATCCAATGTCTACTGATAGAGATACCTTTGATGATGAGGGTGTTGCGACTAAGACAAAGGTAGTAGTAGAAAATGGCGTTTTAAAGACCTATCTACATAACCTTACTACCGCTAAGATGATGGGTACAGAGTCTACAGCTAATGGCTTTAAGGCTTCAATTGCTTCTCCAGTAAGTGTTTCACCTTTAAATCTATATTTAAAGCCAGGTGAGTATAGCCTAGAGGAATTATTTAAGAAGGTTAATAATGGTGTTTATATTAATTCATTAGATGGTCTACATGCTGGTGTAAATACTATTAGTGGTGATTTCTCACTAAAGGCATCAGGCTATAGAATTACTAATGGTGTTAAGGCTGAGCCAGTTACATTAATTATTATTACCTCATCATTCCAGGATATTTTAAATAAGATTGAATATGTTGGTAATGATTTAGAATTTAGAAATGGTATTGGTGCACCATCAATTGCTTTAAAGCAAATCAGTATTTCTGGTAAGTAAAAATCAATAAATTTTCAATAGGTATTGAATAATTGCACATATTCTTGTATAATCCCGTTTTCGACAGTTAAATAAAATAAATTCTCGAAAAAGCCCATAACAAGG
>JAHHSW010000082.1 GCA_020024985.1 Anaeroplasmataceae bacterium
TAGTTGTAACCATTTAAAAGAAGGGACAAGCAAAAACGATGAAAAGAATTTTTACTTTTATACTCGCATTAGTAAGCGCTTTCACTATAGCTGGTATCGTCTTAGAGGTTAATGCTAAGCAAATTTCCTCAGACAAAGAAAACGTTTACTTTAATGAATATGGCCAGAAGATGGGAAGATCAATTAATTTTGATGACAACTGGCGTTTTTATTTTGGTGACGCTCAAGGAGCGCAGGATAAGACTTATGATGACTCTAAGTGGAGAAATATAAATCTTCCACATGATTACTCAATTGAACAGGAGTTCAGTCGTGGTAATGGAAATGAAGGAGAGTCAGGATATTTAGGCGGAGGAGTTGGCTGGTATAGAAAGTCATTCCGTTTAGATGAAGGCTTCTTTAAGGGTAATGTAAGAGCTAGAATAGATTTTGATGGTGTTTATATGGATAGTACAGTTTATATAAACGGTACTGAGCTTGGTAATCATCCATATGGCTACACACCATTTTCATTTGATATAACAAAATATTTAGAGAGAGGCGAGAATGTAATCTCTGTAAGGGTTAATCATCAAACACCATCATCTAGATGGTATTCTGGTTCTGGAATTTATAGATCAGTACATTTAACATTAGTAAATGATGTTCATGTAGATTTATTTGGTTCTAAGATACAAACACCAAGCTTAAGTGCTGAAACTAAGAACAATGTTACTGTTGAAGCAGAAACAGAGGTTAGAAATGCAACTGGTCTTTCTAAGTCAGTTAATATTGAATATGAAATTGTTGAAAGAGAAAAGGATGGCTCTGAAGGCAAAACTATTCAAACATATGTAAAGCCCGGTGCAACTTCCATTCCTGCTAACACAACTACAACAATTAAATCAAGCTTTGAGGTAGCAAACCCAAAGCTTTGGAGCGTAGATAATCCAAACCTTTACTATGTTAAGACTAAGGTTTCAGCTGGTGGAGCTATAGTTGATACCTATAAGGAGCAATTTGGCTTTAGATACTTTGATTTTGATCCAAATTTAGGCTTTAGCTTAAATGGGGAGCGTATGAAGCTTAAGGGCGTATCAATGCACCATGATCAGGGCTCTTTAGGTGCAGTTGCTAATAAGGATGCTCAGGAAAGACAAATTAGAATTTTAAAGGAAATGGGTAGTAACGCAATTCGTGTTACTCATAACCCAGCAAGCCAAACCCTAATCGATGCTGCTAATGAAATGGGTATTTTATTAATTGAAGAGGCATTCGATGGCTGGGATAAGCTAAAGAATAGTAATAGAAATGATTATCATAGATTCTTTAACAAGGAAATTGAAGAAGGAAATATGATTTATGGTAAGGAAGATGTTAATGTATGGCATGAATTTGATCTAAAGATGCAAATTAAGCGTGGCATTAACTCTCCAGCTATTATTGCTTGGTCACTAGGTAATGAAATTTGGGAAGGTATATCAGGAAATCACAGTAACTGGCCAGAAATCCACAAGGGTATGATTCAGTTCGTTAAGAGATTTGATACAACAAGACCTGTAACTACTGGCGATAATAAGCTTAAGGAGTGGCAAAGCTCAACAAGCTCACTAGGAAATCCAAATTCAATCCAAATTGGTAATCAAAATGCCGAGGCTGGTGGTATCGTAGGCTTTAACTATGCAAGTGGTGATAATATGGATCACTACCATAGTAAGTATCCAAACTGGCCAATGTATGGAGCTGAAACATCTTCAGCTGTAAACTCTCGTGGTGTTTATTATGAGACCTATAAGAATACCGGAAATTCAGCATTTGAGCTAACCTCATATGATGAAAGTGCCGTAGGCTGGGGATTAAAATCAAGTGAATCTTGGGATATTATCCAAAAGAGAGACTATGTTGCGGGTGAGTTCATTTGGACAGGCTTTGACTATATTGGTGAGCCAACTGAGTGGAATGACCCATATGGTACCTTAGGTAAATGGCCAGCACCAAAGAATTCATACTTTGGTATTATTGATACAGCTGGCTTACCAAAGGATAGATATTATTTCTATCAAAGCCAGTGGAGAAAGGATATAACTACACTTCATGTCCTACCTGCCTGGGATAAGAATACCCTAAAGGTAAATGATGGAGATAATGTAAGAGTAGATGTTTACTCTAATGCTCATATGGTTAAGCTGTTCTTAGATAAGAATGATGGAACTGGTAAGCAGCTTCTAGGTACATCTACAATGAAGGAATTTAGGTCTAATGCGACTATTAATGGTAATGGGGACGGCTATTATACCTATATGGCTCGTGAGGATGGCTCTAGCCATAAGCATCTATATCATACCTTCAATGTAGCATATAGCGATGGTACCTTAACGGCTGAGGCATATGATAGTAATGGTAAGCTAATTGAAAATACCTCAGGTATTAAAGCACATAAAACTGCATCTAAGGCATATCAGATTAAGGCAACAGTAGAAAAAGAATATAATACAATTGCTGCAACTGGTGATAGCCTTGCTTATATTAGGCTTGATGTAGTCGATAGTAATGGTAATATTGTACCAAACGCTAATAATTTAATTAAAGCTAATGTAACTGGTGCTGGTAAATTCCTATCAATGGATAATGGTCACCAGGCTGATTTAACTAAATATTCAACACCTGAAAGAAGAGTATACAATGGTAGTGGAATAGCTATTGTAGGCTCTTTAAATCAAGCAGGTAAAATGACAGTAGAATTTACATCTCCTGGCTTAAAGAGTGCTAAGGTAGAGATAACAACTACTAAGGCATCTATAGGAGATTCTACTATTAATGCTATAGGCTTATCACTATCACGTAATTACTTCATTAAAAAGGGAAGCCAGATAAGTCTTCCAGCTTCAGTTGATGTATTATTTAGTGATGGTCATAAGGAAATGAAGAGTGTAGAATGGAAAAATCTAGCTGATCAGGACTTTAATACCGTAGGAGTTAAGACAATTAATGGTATTGTTGATGGAAAATATAAGGTAAGTGTTAATGTAAATGTTATCGATAAGATTGGTGGCGTTTATACCTACACAGCTCCAAATAGGCTTGGAGAAATTCCAACCCTACCTGAAAAGCTAGAGGCTTACGATGATAAGGGTGAAAGCTTAGGCTTATTCTTAGACATTAAGTGGGAAATGCCCACTATTGGTGCCTTTGAGCGCTTAGGTGAAATTAAGATTAGGGGTACAGCAAGCTTTTTAGATCAGGAGGTAGTAACCTACGCTACAATTTCAATAAGAGAAACACAAAAGAGCTATGATAATATAGCACCAGAGGCCATGAATAAGACCGAGGACAATAAAAATAATGATAACTTCGGAGCTATGTTTAATAAAAACCTATCTACAGATGCTGGCTACTGGACAAACTTTGATAGAGCTACAAAGCTTAATGATAAGGATTCAATTATAACCCTTGAGTATGCAACTCAGGCTCAGGTTGGTAAGGCTGCAATTACCTTCTTTAAGGATTCATATTCAGTGGTATACCCAAGAATTGACGATTTGGTAATTGAGTATCTAGAAAATGGTGAGTCAGAGGGTATAGAGTGGAAAAGAGCAGAGTACACCTCTAGTATGGGTAGTGAAAAAACAAGTAATGGTAGGTCATATAAGACCTATACCTATAATTTCAAAAATCCAATTGGTGTTACCTTAATTAGATTTGTAATTAATAACCATCCAACTGATCATACACCTAACTTCCAAATGGCTGTTAGTGGTATTACAGAAATTGAGGTATTTGGTTTAAATGAGACTATGGTAGTTGGTAAGGAGGCTAAGCTAAGTGCTTTAAATATCAATGGCTATAGCCTAAAGGAAGAGGAATTAGCTAAGGGCTCATTTAATGTAAACTATAGTGTAGCTAATATTACTGCAAAGGGTAAGGACAATGCTTCTGTAACTGTGCTTCCACCTCTTGATAATAGAATCGTAATAAAGATTGTATCTGAGGATAAGCTAAAGGAAAGTGAATTTATAATTAATTTAAATAAGGCAGAGGGCTTAGACCCAAGCTATAGTGGGGCAGATTATAATAGCTATCTTACTATAAATGCTCCTAAGGAACAAAACCCATCTTTAGGTATAGCTAAGATGAATGATAATAATAATGATAGCTATTACCATTCAAGCTGGGAAAGAGAAAACTGGCTAGATTTAGCTAAAAATTCAGTTGGTATTGAGCTAGATTTAGGTAAAGAGGTAGTAATTCAAGGCTTAAGATATCTTCCTCGTCAGGGTGAGGATGATAATGCGGGCTCAAGAAACGGTCGTATTACTAAGTATGAAATTTGGCTAATGTCTGAGGGCGGACAATATGAAATGGTTTCTAATGGTTCTTGGGCAAATAACCAAAGCTGGAAGATTAGTGAATTTACAGCACGTCCTGCTCGTAAGGTTAAGCTAGTAGCTAAGGAAAGCTTTGCAGCTGATGCATCTCAATTAAATCAGTACATAAATGTAGCTGAAATAAGAGTTATTGAAGCTTCAAAAGTTCAAAGACAATCAATTGAAAATGTAACTGTAATGGTTGAACCAACCGCTACAGCTACAAATCCAATGGTAGTAGTTAAAAATGGTGAGGCTTTATTAAATAGAGGTCATGATTATGTAGTCTCATTTGCCTTAGTAAATGGTAAGGGACAGGCTACAATTAAGGGTATTAATAATTATTCTGGTGAAAAGGTAGTAGCCTTTGACTTAGTAAGTGGCTTAGCTATTACTAAGGTAACTATCACAAACCTTTCATTAGAACCAATTATTGGTGATATTATTACTATTAATGATATTATTCTAAAGGTTACTTATTCAAATGGTAGTGAGTTTACTATTCTAGATTCAATTAACCTAGGTAATAGATTAGCATTAAAGGATGGCTTTAACCATGGTCTTACTAAGGGTGAAACCCTATTAAG
>JAHHSW010000083.1 GCA_020024985.1 Anaeroplasmataceae bacterium
CCACTCAGCTTATTTATTTTATCCAATTTTAAAGCCACATGGAAAGGTAAATTCTGGTATTGCTACTATGAGTAAATATATGGTTACCTCTTCTTTAAGAAAAAGCTTCACCATCAGTGATAAATTTATGAGTAAAATAAGTGATTTAGATAGATGCTTTATGGCAAGCTATTTGCCTATTGAGGGTTCTAATAAAAGCTTAGTTTTAATTAATCTTCATATGTCTGCCTATGATGAGGGTGGTACTATTAGAGAAAAGCAAATGAAGGAGCTAAATAGCTTTTTAAATGCTGAATATGAAAAGGGTAATTACATAATTGCGGGTGGAGATTTTAACCACGATTTATTAACTAATAACCCTGATTTTAATTATAAGGATGGAGCCATAGCCTTTAACGATTGCTTTACTGATTTTACTCCTCCTTGGTTATCCTTCCTATATGGAATTGGAGACTCACCTATTGATAATAAATTTAAGGTAGTTGCTTCTGATAATTCACCATCCTGCCGTACTGCTGATGCTCCATGGCAGCCTGGAAAAACCTATGTAGCTACTATTGATGGTTTTATTATTTCTAATAATATTGAGCTTATCTCTCATAAAAATTTAATTACTAAAACTGATAAGCTAGAGGGCTTTGCCTATAGTGATCATGAGCCTGCAACTATGGAATTTAAGCTAAAATAATAAAATGCATCCTCGGATGCATTTTTATATTTAAGGAGAAAATTATGAAGGATATATTTTATGGAATGGAAAAGCTATCCCTTGTTGATTTTGAGGGCCATATAGCGTGTACAATATTTACAAAGGGCTGTAACTTCCGCTGCCCCTACTGTCATAATAGTGAGCTTGCCTTAAATGCGCCTATAGCTCCTATAAGCTTTTTAGATATTCTAGACTATCTAAATAAAAGAAAGGGTATTATAGATGCAGTATGTATAAGTGGTGGAGAGCCTACCATTAATAAGGAGCTTAAGGAAGCCTTAATAGAATTAAGAAAGCTAAATATTTTAATTAAGCTTGATACTAATGGCTCTAACCCTGAGGTTCTTAAGGATTTAATAGACTCTAGGCTTATAGATTATGTAGCTATGGATATAAAAAGTGGTATTTCAGGCTACAATAGAATTATTGATAAGCCTAACGCCCCTATTAATGAAATTATTAAATCTATTAATATATTAAAAAGTAGTAATATAGGCTTTGAATTTAGAACTACCCTAGTTAAGGAATTCCATAGTAAAAGAGATATAAAGGAAATTGGTATTCTATTAAACGGTACTGATAAGCTGTATCTACAAAAATTTACTGATCATGGAACCTGTATTAAGGATTCTCTACATGAGGTAGAAAAGGAAAAGGCCCTAGAATACCAGGGCCTACTTTCTAAACATATTAAAAATGTCTATTTAAGAGGCTATTAGCCAAAGAATTTAATGCACGCTGTTGCTGCAATCGCTCCATCAGCAATCGCAGTTGTACACTGCCTTACATTCTTATTTCTACAGTCTCCTGCTACAAATAAGCCCTCTGTCTTAGTTGCCATTGACTCATCTGTTATAGCATAACCGGCCTTGCTGATATCAGCAAGGTCTTTTATTATCTCATTATCAGGGTCCTGTCCAATCGCAATAAAGACACCAGGAACCTGAAGCTTAAATTCTAGGTTAGTAGCTGTATTAACAAATACTAGCTCATTAACTCTACCATCACCATTAATATCCTTAAGTAAAATATTATGGTAGATTTCAATATTGTCCTTATTAAGGACTCTATCAACTAAAACCTTATCTCCAAAGAATTTATCAAATAATGTGCATAGGTGAACCTTAGGGCAGTAGCTAGATAGCTCAATAGCGTATTGTAGGGCGCTATTAGCATCTCCTATGACTGCTACCTCCATTCCCTTATAGAAGGCACCATCACAGCTTACACAGTATGATAAGCCCTTACCTATCCACTTATCCTCATCAGGTATACCAATTTTTTTATGATGTGCACCTGTAGCAATGATAACACTAAAGGAATCATAGCTATTATAATCAGTCCTTACATGGAAGATTTTATCCTCCTTAGTTATTTCTAAGGCCTCCTCAAGCTCAAAATCAACGCCTAAATTCAAAACCTGACTCATCATTCTATCTGCGAGCTCACTTCCACTTATTGACTCAATAGATGGGTAATTCTCTACGCATGGAGCCATGGCTATTTGTCCACCACAGCTTTCACGCTCTAATATTAAAACACTCTTATCAGCTCTTTTTAAATAGATTGCGGCGGTCATTCCCGCAGGACCTGAGCCAATAATTATTGTATCATATATTTTAGGCATTATATTCCTCTACAAATCTCTTGATATTACTTACATTTTCTATCTTTTTAAAGCCATCAATTGATGGTACTAATAGGGTAGGTGCCTTCATAACACCATAGCCAATAGTAATATCCTTATTTTCCTCAGCATCAATCCTTTGATAAGCTATACCCTTCTTATCTAATAGCATCTTTGCCATCTTACAGTTTGGACAGGTCTTAGTTGTAAATAATAATGGCTTAGCAATTTCCTCATGAGATGATGGTGCTGTAGCCTTCTCATCTTGCTCATGCTTTTGCTTTAAAATAGAATTATTTAAATCATAGGTCTTTCTATTTTTAAACTCCTCAGCCTTACCATCATTCCAATTTTGAACTGGACGATAGTAACCAGTAATTCTACTATATACCTCAGTTTTTCTACCACAAATTGGGCACTTATAAACCTCACCATTAATATAGCCATGGTCCTGGCATACTGAATAGGTAGGTGAAATAGTATAATATGGTAGCCTATAATTTTCAGCAATAGTTCTAACAAGCTTAGCACATGCCTCCCATGAAGGTAGCTTTTCACCTAGGAAGGTATGGAATACAGTACCTGAGGTATAAAGGGTTTGAAGCTCATCTTGAATATCTAGAGCCTTAAATAAATCATCTGTATAGCCAACAGGTAAATGGCTTGAATTTGTATAATAAGGAGTTGAATCTCCCTCAGTTGCAGTTATAATATCAGGATACTTCTTTCTATCATGCTTTGCTAATCTATAAGCTGTAGATTCAGCAGGGGTAGCCTCTAGGTTATATAAATCACCATACTCCTCCTGATAATCTGAAAGCTTATTTCTCATAAAGTTTAATACATCCTTAGTAAAGCTTTGAGACTCCTTATGAGTTAAATCCTTTCTTAACCATTTAGCATTTAAGCAAGCCTCATTCATACCAACAAGGCCTATAGTTGAGAAGTGATTATTGAATGTTCCTAAATATCTCTTAGTATATGGATATAATCCCTCATCTAGAAGCTTGGTTATAACATTACGCTTAATCTTTAATGATCTAGCACTAATATCCATCATATGCTCTAGCCTACTATAGAATTCCTCTTCATTTTCAGATAAGTAAGCAATTCTTGGCATATTGATAGTAACAACACCAACAGAGCCTGTTGATTCACCACTACCAAAATAGCCTCCACTCTTCTTTCTTAGCTCTCTTAAATCAAGACGTAGCCTACAGCACATACTACGTACATCTGATGGCTCCATATCTGAATTAATATAATTTGAAAAATATGGAGTACCATATTTAGCAGTCATCTCAAATAATAGCTTATTATTTTCAGTAGGTGACCAATCAAAGTCCTTAGTTATAGAATAGGTTGGAATTGGATATTGGAAGCCTCTACCGTTAGCATCTCCCTCAATCATGATTTCAATAAAGGCCTTATTGACCATAGCCATTTCCTTCTCGCAATCCTTATACTTGAAATCCATTTCCTTACCACCAACAATACAATTTAGCTCAGCTAAATCATTAGGAACAGTCCAGTCAAGGGTGATATTAGTAAATGGAGCCTGAGTACCCCAGCGTGATGGAGTATTAACACCATAGATAAAGCTTTGAATACATTGCTTTACCTCCTTATAGCTTAAATTATCCACCTTTACAAATGGAGCAAGATATGTATCAAATGAAGAAAAGGCTTGAGCACCAGCCCATTCATTTTGCATAATACCTAAGAAATTAGTCATTTGATTACATAAGGTTGATAGATGTGAGGCAGGTGATGAGGTAATCTTCCCAGGTACTCCACCAAGTCCCTCAGTAATTAGCTGCTTAAGGCTCCATCCAGCACAGTAGCCTGTTAGCATAGATAAATCATGAATGTGGATATCGGCGTTTCTATGAGCCTCCTCTATCTCCTGATCATATACCTCACTTAGCCAGTAATTAGCTGTAATTGCACCTGAATTAGATAGAATTAAGCCTCCTACTGAATAGGTAACTGTAGAATTTTCCTTTACTCTCCAGTCATTAATTTTTAAGTAGTTATTAACTGTATCAGCATAATCTAGGATTGTAGATTTAATATTTCTCATCTTTTCATGCTGCTTACGATATAAAATGTAAGACTTAGCAACATCAGCATAGCCAGCCTGAATTAATGTAATTTCAACTGAATCCTGAATATCCTCAACAGAAATTGTATTATTCTTTACCTTATCATTAAAGGAAGCTGTAACCCTTAAAGCTAAAAGATCTAAAATATCATCGTCATAAACCTTATTTAAGCTACTAAAGGCAGACATTATAGCCTTCTTTATTTTCTTTATATCAAAATCGACAATACTGCCATCTCTTTTTTTAACTAATAGCATTATAAAAAAATCCTCCTTTAAAATTATTTATTTTATTGTTATACTTTCCCTAACATCTTAAATTGTAGCACAAAAATATTTTTAAAAAAGGCTTGAAATATTAAAAGCTTCAATCATTTATATTTTCATTTTTTTCATTATTTATTTTTATAAATATAAACTAAATTTATAGAAAACGAT
>JAHHSW010000084.1 GCA_020024985.1 Anaeroplasmataceae bacterium
GTAGAAAATACCAAAATTATTAAAGTTTCCTATAAACTGAGAAATTAAAACTGGTGTAGTCGCAAATAATACATAAGGAAGGGTAAGCTTTGTAAACTGCTTCCAGGAGCTTGCTCCATCAACCCTAGCTGCCTCATATAAATCATTATTCATATTAGATAAAATACCAGTAGCTAAAAGCATTGTTGAAGGAATGCTTATCCAAGCATTTACTCCAAGACCAATAAATCTAGCAGTCCATTTAGCATTTAAATCTAAAAAGCCTATTGCCTCTCCTCCAGCCTGCTGAATATAGTAGTTAATAGGTCCACCATAGGAGAACATAAATTTAAAGCCTAATAGAGTAATAAAGCCCGGAATAGCATAGGCTAAAATAGGGAATGCTCTCCAAATAGCCTTACCCTTTACACACTTTTTATTAAGTAATAGTGCAATACCTAGGCCTCCTAAATAATTAAGGGCTGTTGCCATTAGGGCCCATAGCATATTCCAGCCTAATATCTTAAAGAAGGTTGGGGCAAACTGTCCTAATGATAATATTTTTTGAAAATTTTTTAATCCTACCCAATCTACTAAGGCTGGTGGTACTATATCACCACCATAATTAGTAAAGGCTATTAAAATCATAAATACTATTGGAAGAATACTAAACACAAATACACCTATAACTGGCAGCAATAAAGCTGACTTATAGAACTTGCTATCAAGAAGGCTCTTAAGCTCCTCCTTAAAGCTCTTAGGTACTCTTTTAGTATCAATATCACATTGAATTTGATAACAATCCTTAATATTTACTACATATATAATGATATAGAAAATTAGCATTAGTATAGCCATTATACCCATAATAAGCATAATAACTGAATTATCTCCTTCTATACCATACCAAGGATTACTTACTGTATCTCCTAGCTGAAAGAAGCCATATAAATCAGTAGCTCCTGTTAAAACAAAGTAGGTAATAAAGGCAATTTGTAGGAATAAAAACATAAAGCCCTTAATCCACTGCTTATACATAAGCTGGCCTGAGCCCATTATTATCATTGAAGCACAAACCCTATAATTACCATGTAATAATACCTCTCTTGGTCCCTTAAATAGCTCCTTAAGGCTTGAGGAAATTTTCTTCATAAATTCTTTAAATCTATCCATATAGCTCCCTCCTATCCTGCTAGTGTATGTATTGCATCATATATTTGCTTATCTACATTCATAAGGCCTTTTTTAATTGCCTCATCAGTAACATACTTATTTTTACCCTTTAATACATCATCAGCAAGGGTTGCACAGAAGGTTTGAAGTGGAGTCCAAACCTGCGCTAGGGCTCTAATACTAGGCATAACATAAATTGTACCATTTTCTAAATTGTGGTTAATTGTATTATTTAATCCACCTAGCTTTTCTGATACATCCTTTCTCGCTGGTGATATACCAAGCATCTCATTTCTCTTAGTAATCATCTCATAAGAGGTTGCAAAATTCACAAAGGCTAAGCACGCATTTGGTGCCTCTGTATATGAAGAAATTGCATACCCATTTACTCCACCCATTACAGTCATATCCATTAAGCCCTGGCTCTCATCCTCTAAATCACCACTTACTGGTAGCTTTGGAACATTTACAGTCTTTAAATTCTCCATAGCCATATTCGTAGCATCTATACTAGAATATCCCTCTTTTTGGTATTGTAGGGCTAGCTCCTTACGGAAAAGTCCCAATACATCTGGAGTAGTCATAGTCGCAAAATAAGTTCCATCTGCAATTTTACTATAGGAATTTTTAGTTATAGTATCCTCTGTACATTCAAGATTCATAAGTGAGGCTAGCTGCCTTATTACCTTTCCACCCTTATAGCTATCATTCTTTGAAAAGCCTATATCAAAGGTATCCTTTCCATCCTCACCACCAAAGACATATCCACCATAAGAAAAATAATATCCAGAAGCAAAATAGCCATCATTAAGGCTCTTCATATAACCAAACCTCTTTCCATTACTTTCCTCCTTAAGCTTTTTACTATATCTATATAGAGCTGGCCAGGATTCAATCATATCTGGAATATTATTCTTATCATTATCCCAGCTTTCCTTCCAATCCTTAGGTAGCATATCCTCTCTATAATATAGTAGTGGCTGCTGAATATTTACTGGTACACCAAAGGTATAATCAACTCCTGCCACATTCTCTGAATAGGCCCTCCAGGCCTTTTCATCAATTTGGCTATAGCAATCTAGCATCTTTGTTGGTAATGGTAATATATGTCTACCATCTACATATTTCATAATCGCATCATTGGCTTGAAAAACAACATCAGGTCCATAGCCATATGGTCCTTGCTGCTCAAGGTCAGTATACTCACCCATATTAGCATCTACTGCCTCAATTCCATAATCAGCATATTTTTCATTAAATGCATCTAAAAGCTCCTTTAGATAGCCCTGTTGCTTGGCTGTATCATTTTCTAATATTCTTATAGTTACATTCCTTTCAAGCTCCCCTGTAAATTTCTCTACAACCTGACTATCATCATTAGCCATCATACCAAGTGTTCCCACACTTACTATTAGGGCTATAATCAAAAGTATATGTAGCATTACTGCTCCTACTGTTTTTCCCATTAAAGCACCTCCAGCTAGCTTATTTTATCTATTACAAAGCCATCACCTAAAATATAGCCATCCTGATATAAATTACTACATTTTATATTGACCTCTTTATACTTTATACTATAGCTATTATTATTTATTAATAGCCTATAGGTATTTTCATCATCAAATCTATCAATAATCAATAAATTATCCTTAGAATAAATTCTTACATTTCCAGCCTTAACAATTTTCTTAATTTCTGCTAATTTACTTATTATAGAGCTAACCCTTAAATTATCATTTATATGCTTCCAATCAATACATCTACGAGAATCTGGATCATATCCACCCTCTAGTGGAACCTCAGTACCATAATAAACGCAAGGTGCACCTGGATACATAAATAATAAGGCTAGGGCACTAATTAGCTTATTTTCATTTTTCTTAACCTCTGTATAAAATCTTAAGGTATCATGACAATCTAATAAATTTAGCATCATATGATTGACATTATCACTATTTCTCATTAATACGCCATTTAGCTTATGAGCCATGCTTAAAGGATTTAGGCTACCAAAGGCATAAAAATCTAAGGCTGCTTTAGTGAAGGCATAATTCATAATGCTATCATATTGATCTCCCCTTAAATATACATTCGCATCATGCCAATTTTCACCAATTAGGACTGCATCTCTTTTACACTCCTTAATTTTCTCTCTAAATTTTCTCCAAAAGTTATGGCTTACCTCATCTGATACATCAAGCCTCCACCCATCAATATCAAACTCCTTAATCCAATAGGTACCAACATTCATTAAAAAGCTTTGTACCTCCTTATTTGAGGTATTAAGCTTAGGCATATATTTACAGGCTGCAAAGCATTCATAATCTAATGGATTATCATTAGTAATTATAAACCAATCATAGTATTTAGAGCTTCTTCCCTTAGCTAATACATCCTGAAATTGCATTATATTTTCACTACAATGATTAAATACTGCATCTAATACTATCCTTATTCCTAGGCTATGAGCCTTATTAATAAGCTCATGTAAATCCTCCTTATTACCAAAGGCCTCATCAATATTTAAATAATCACTTATATCATATTTATGATTAGAAATAGATTTAAATATTGGAGTTAAATAAATAGCATTTATACCTAAATTCTTAAGATATTGAAGCCTATTAATAATTCCTCTTAAATCTCCACCTGCAAAGCTCTTAGGGGTTGGCTTTCCCTTCCAATCCATATTAATGTAGCTCATATCCTTATTTAAATTACCAATAGCAAATCTATCAACAAATATTTGATAAAAGACAGCAGATTTCATCCAATCAATAGTTTTTATAATATCACATTCATTTATATATGAATACTGAAAGCAATTATAAAAGCTTAGATTAAAATCAAACTCCTTAGATAAGCCATCCTCTGAATAATAATATTTTTCACCATGATCATCTATTTCAAAAATATAGACGAGCCTACAATCAGTAAGCTTTAAAACACATGTATAATAAGCAAATAGCCTATCCTCATATGCTCTTTCCATATTCATTGTTTTCTGTTCTAATGAATAGCTATATTTACCACCATAAATTACCGATATTTTAGGATTATCATCCTTAGCTATTCTTATTCGTAAAGCTATTTTATTAGTATCTATCGCATAGCAATACTTAGATTCTGGTTCATGCATAATCGCACTTTCCAACATTTTAACACCTCATTTTCGATTTATTGACTTTTAATTTTTTTATGTTACAATCAAATTATGAAAAAAAATAATGTAACAATTAAAGATGTGGCAAGAGAGGCAGGAGTTTCAGTAGCTACTGTTTCATACGTAATAAACAATAACAAGGAGCAATCAATAAGTGAGCAAACCAAACAAAAGATCTGGCAGGTAGTTAATATGCTTAACTATAAGCCTAGCGTATATGCTAAAAATCTTAGAATGGCACCTACCTCAAAATTAATCGCAGTATGCTCTGATGCAACAAGCTCTCTTTATAAGGCCGAGTACATGTTAATACTAGAGGGCCTATATAGTGTTTTTTCTAAATCATATGGACTTTTATTTCAATCAAAGCCCTATGAAGAAATGACTAATGTAGATGCAATAATTTCCTATAATGCCTCAAGAGAGGATTTCTACTCAATAGGAAGTAAAAATTATGTGCCATTAATTGCCCTAGATAGCAATATTAATGACTCATTATTCTTTCAAATTACTTCTAATTATGAGGAACTAAGGCTAAG
>JAHHSW010000085.1 GCA_020024985.1 Anaeroplasmataceae bacterium
CCTATTTGGAGATTGGAAATCTTTAAGCTTTAGTCATAATTTTATGATTAATAAGCCAAATGAGGAGGGAGCCATGGGTGTGCTACAAGCAACCTGGGGCTTTATGGAGCTTGATTCAAAGCTAACTGATGATTTAGGGCTTAAGCTTTATGGTAGATATCCTGAAAGCTATGATGAGGTTGTCATTACTGATTTTCTATATAGGCAATTTCAACTTTATGGTTATAATAACAATGGTAAGCTTTCAACCATCAGTAGCTATGATGATATGATAGGCAAAAGTATTAATGTTAATGATAGCATTTTATATGACAATGGTTTTGAACAGGGTGTAGATTTTAAGGTAGTTGGTATAATAGATACTAATTTTAATTATGGTAGATATGGTGAGAACTTAGAAAATATATTTTTATTTAATGAAACCAATAGTATGCCTGAATATCAAATACATGCAGCACTTTTTCTAAAGCCAGGGTATTATAGTGAAAAAGTGGAAAAATATATTGAATATTTATATATAAATAATAATAATATATTTGTCGAAGAAAAGAGTGTAAATAGGTTTATAGGTAAAACTGATACAGCTGGGTTATTTACCTTTGAAAATGCTTCAGCTGAGGATGCTATATATTATCCAGTAACAAAGATTGAAGGATATTATGAGCTTAAGAAAAAATATCTTTTGGAGGAAGCTAAGGTATATTATGAAGACATCATGGAGGAATTTAAAAAGGATCATTATAATTATTCATTAGATGCTTATGCATGGTATATAGAAAGAAATGAAATTGATAAATATACTGGTATTCCTAGAGAGGCAAGATATAAGAGTATATTTGAAAAAATTTGTAATGAGATTAAGCTTAATGCTAAAAAGATAAGCGTTGAAATGACTTTTGATTCTAGTCCGTTTAATTTTGATTTAGTTTACTCGGGAGTTTATAATAATATTGGATTTGATAATATGAGTGATTATTTTTGCTCATTAGATGTTATTCAAAAGCTTAAGAATACTACTCATTCTATTAGGCAGTTTCCTTATAAGGCTATAATAATACCTGCAGCTAAAAGCTATAATGGAAACTATGCGCTATTACAAATGAAGGATATAAATGAAAGTAGAGAGTACCCAAGCTATTTGCCAAATCAAAAATGGGAGGACCAAGCATTTATAGTTTATAATGAATATGTATCTAATGCCGAGGAGGTATATGATAAAATTGCGGTAGCACAGGAATATCTAAGCTATTCCTTAATCCCTATTTTAGTAATTTTAGCAATTTATATATTTTATTATTTTAATTCAAAGATCGAAAATAGTATTAGAAAAATAGGCGTTTTAAGAAGCCAGGGTGCCAGCAAATGGGATGTCATATACATGTTCTTTTTTGCAGATTTTATTTACTTTATTGCAACCTTTGCTTTCGCAGCTGTCTTTATAGCAATAGGTAGTAATTTAATAAATGATTATATTACTAGTATCTATTATGCAATGATAAGGTTTATATCTCTTGAGGCCAAAGACATATTGATAACGTTTGGAGTAATAATACTTTCCTTTCTAATATCTACAGTATTACCATCATATAAAATTATGAGGCTAATGCCAATGGATGCAATAAGAAATTAGTGAAAAATAAGGAGCTGATTCTAATAAAATCAGTTCTTTTTTTGTTTTTTAAATGTACTTCATTAAAAATATTATTTATTTATAAATAATAGTCCAAAAATTTTATGATTTCAGCAAAAAATTAATTAATATGATTAGTTTTTAATCCTCCTATGGTATAATTTTCTTGAATGATATGATATTTGTGTTATAATGTATGTTGGGACGATTTGAAATATCATACTAAGAGGTGAGAAAATGAGAATTGGTGTATTAACATCTGGAGGAGATGCTCCAGGAATGAACGCAATTATTAGAGCGGTTGTTCGTGCAGCATTAGCAAATAATGATCACGTATTTGGTATTTATGACGGATACCGTGGGCTTGTTGAAGGAAAGCTAGTTGAATTCACAAGAAAGGATGTATCTGAGATACTAAATAAGGGAGGTACTATTTTAGGTACCGCTAGATTACCAGAATTTAAATTTGAACAGGTTAGACAGCTTGCTGTTAACCAGCTAAAAAGGTATGATATTGAGGCGCTTATTTGTATAGGTGGAGATGGTACCTACATGGGAGCTTTAAAGCTTCATGAAATGGGAATCAAGACAATTGGTATTCCTGGTACAATTGATAATGATATCGCATCTACAGACTTTACAGTAGGCTTTTCTACAGCCCTTTCAACTGCTTGTGAGGCTATTGATAAGCTTAGAGATACCTCATCAAGTCATCAAAGATGCTCTATCATTGAGGTTATGGGTAGGCATTGTGGAGATTTAGCTCTATATTCAGGACTATGCTGTGGTGCTGAATATATATTTACTAACGAGACAGGTCTTGACAAGGATAAGCTATTAAAGGATTTAAAGGAAAATAGATTAGCTGGTCGTAGACATGCTATCGTTGTTATATCTGAGAATATGACAGATGTATATCAACTTGCTAAAGAAGTAGAGGATTACTCAGGATATGAGTGCCGTGCTACTATTTTAGGATATATTCAAAGAGGTGGAGCTCCCACACCTGAGGATCGTTTGTTAGCTGCGAGATTAGGAAATTATGCAGTTGACCTACTTCATGAGGGTATAACAGGCTGCTGTGTTGGTGTAAGCCAAAATAGCTTAATTTATACACCTATTGATGAAGCGTTAAAAATGGTGAATGAACCTAATGTGGAGTTAAACAATTTAGTACAAAAGATATCATAACAGAAGGAGATTATTAAGATGAAGAAGACAAAAGTTGTTTGTACAATTGGTCCTGCTAGTGAGCAAAAGGAAAGCTTAAACAAGTTAATTGGCACTGCAGGTATGAATGTTATGCGTATGAATTTCTCTCATGGTGATTATGAGGAGCAAGGATTCCGTATTAAGAACATTAAGGAATTAAATAAGGAGAATGGCTGGTTCACTGGTATGTGTCTAGATACTAAGGTTCCAGAAATCAGAACTGGTTACTTAGAGAATGACGAGCCAGTTATGCTACACACTGGTGATATTATCCGTGTTACAATGGATTATTCATATTTAGGAAATGCAAAGAAGATTGCTATCTCTTATGCAGGTTTATATGATGATATCCAAGTTGGTGGTAGAATCCTTATCGAGGATGGTAATTTAACTCTTAAGGTATTAGAGAAGGATGAGGCTACTCATGAGTTAGTTTGTGAGGCTCAAAATGACCGTAAGATTAAGAATAAGAGAAACTGTAATGTACCAGGCGTAATCTTAAATATGCCATACATTTCAGCAAAGGATAAGGCAGATATGGAGTTCGCTTGTGATCAAGGTCTAGATTTCATCGCTGCATCATTCGTACGTCGTGCTGATGATATCCGTCAAATCCGTGAGATCTTAGCTGCAAAGGGTAATGATCATATTAAGATTATTTCTAAGATTGAGAACCAAGAGGGTGTATCAAACATGGAGGAAATCGTTAAGCTTTCTGATGGTGTAATGGTTGCTCGTGGTGACTTAGGTGTTGACGTTGATGCTTGGGATTTACCTGAAATCCAAAAGCGTATGATTTACCTTGCTCAATCTCAAGGAAAGATTATCGTTTGTGCTACACAAATGTTAGATTCTATGCAACAAAATCCAAGACCTACAAGAGCTGAGGTATCTGACGTTCATAACGCAGTATTAGATGGTACAGGTGCTACAATGCTTTCTGGTGAGTCTGCACAAGGTGATTATCCATTCGAGGCTGTATCTTATATGGCTAAGATTGATGAGAAGGCTGAGGAGTCTATTGATCATCAATTAATGATCGAGAATGTTGTTTATGGTAAGGAAGATAAGACAGAGGCTGACGCATTAGGTTTAGCTGCTGCATCTTTAGCTGCTGTATTCGAGATTCCTGCAATCGTTGCTGAGGGTAACGTTGAGCTTGCTTTAGCTCTATCTGAGTACCGTCCAGCTGCAGATATCTTCTTTGCTTGTTCAAATGAGGATGACTGCCGTACATTATCAATCGTTTGGGGCTGCCATGCAGTTCTTGGTAATTTAGATGACGCTATGGCTGCTGCAAAGGCTAAGCTTTCTCTAAATGGCGAGAAGGTAATTACAGTTATCGGCTCTAAGCTTGAGCTTGTTGACGCTGAGTAATTGGCTAAATAAAATATATAATAGCGTATCTTTCTATAGGTACGCTATTTTCTTTTTAAATGGCTTTTGGTAGAATAGTGGTATATTAATTAGGAGGAAGTACTATGTTTAAAATTGGTTGTCATTTATCCACATCAAAGGGCTTTTACGCTGCGGCACGTGAAATAATAGCGTTAGGTGGAAATACATTTCAATATTTTTCACGTAATCCACAAGGCGGTAAGGCTAAGGAGTGGAATCAAGCTGATTTTGATAAATTTATGCAGTATGCAAGCGAAAATGGTATTGAAGGCTTATTATGCCATGCTCCATATACCTTAAATGCGGCCTCAGCTAATCCAGATACAAGAGAATTTGCAAGAATGTGCTTTAAGGCTGATATAGAAAGGCTTGAAAGCTTCAAAAATCCTCTTTATAACTTTCATCCAGGTAGTCATACTGGTCAAGGGGTTGAGGTAGGAATTAATGAACTTGTTGAAATCCTAGACGAGGTTTTATACCCAAAAATGAAAACTACCGTTTTATTAGAGCTAATGGCTGGAAAGGGTACTGAAATTGGTAGAAGCCTAGATGAAATTAAGGAAATAATAGATAGGGTTAAGCTTAATGATAAGCTAGGAATCTGTTTAGATA
>JAHHSW010000086.1 GCA_020024985.1 Anaeroplasmataceae bacterium
TAGAGAGATTAATGATAATGATATTAGGTATTTAGATGAGCTTAGTGCTACTATGATATCTAATAGTAGTAAGGATGATTTTATTAAAATAAAGATGAGCCGTAGTGGAGCATCCCTTGGTAATAATAATGGTGAGTACCTAGCCTTAATAGGGGCTGAGCTTATAAATAATAATAAGAATGCCATTGCCTTAGATGTAGTGGTTGAGGTTATTTGTTATGATAAGGATAAGAATGTAATAGCTACTAATAGGGATATTATTCCTGCAATTGATCAGAATTCTAAATTCTATTATGGAATAGAAATTAATACCCATGAGAAGGAGCTATATACCTATAGCCTTAATGTTTTAGCTAGTCAGTTTATTAGGGTTATTCCTAATTATCCAAGGCTTACAAATGTAATTAGGATTAATGATTTAAGGCTTACAAGCCTTAAGGATGGCTATAGCCTTAGAGGAAGCATTAAAAATCCTTATGAGGGAATGGTAGCCCCAAGCATTTATTTTATCCTTTATGATGATAGTAAGGATATTATTGGTGGCTATAAATCTAATAGAATTATGATATTCCATGGAAGAAGCATAGAGATTAATTCTACCCTATATGGAGATGATTTAGGCTTTACTAAGGATATTAAATATTCAGTAGCCTTTAATTTAACAGAAATAAATAGAAGGTTTAAGTAATACCTGGGCGCTCCCAGGTATTATCTTTATATTTAGACTTTTAAAATTGGTATCTATTTGGTATAATTTTACTTGAGTAGGTCTGTAAGGAGAGTTATTATGAAGCATAATGAGATTATTTTAAATAATAAATTTTTGAAGGAAAGAAAGCTTGTAGAAAAGGTATGTAGCTATCTAGAGCGTGAGCAAAGCATTGAGCTTAGCGAGGATGAGCTTGTAGATATATTAAAGGATGGAGAGGTATGTGGCTTTTTTAATGGGGTTATAAATGATGCCCATGAAATAGCTATTGAAAGGGTATCTGATAAGATACCTACTAAGGGTGTTTTATTATTTACAACTAATTTAGCTGAGGTAAGCTATGATATGCTATCTGGTATATCTATGATGATCTGTCAGTACCAGGGAGGGCTTGATATGGTTGTTGGAGCTCTAAAGGATGATATATTAAAGGAAAATGAGCTAGATATATTATTCCTAGCTTTAAAATAAGTAATTTTAGATCATTAGGTTAAGGCCTAATGATTTTTTTTAGCTTTTTTTAATTTTTTCCAATAAATATACGAGTGTGCTTGTTATATAGATGAAGGGTGAAGGAAAAGCCCTAAAAAGTATTAAAAAAACTTTTAAAAAGTACCAATAAATATAAAGCCTATATTGTTATATAGGTGAAGGGTAGAGGAAAATCCCTTAGGTATTTAAAAAAGTTTTAAAAAAAATACCAATAAAATAAATAGCTTAAATGTTATATATATGAGTAAAGAAAATGAACTTAAATATATGGTACCAAAAAAATAAAAATTCACAGGCTTTATGAATGAATTAAAAATAAAAACACTTAAGATAAAAGGAAAGAAGGAAAAGAATATGAAAAAGAATTTATTATTACAAGCAGGTATTTTAGGAATTGGAGCATTAGCATTAGTAGGATGCTCAAACAATAAGGCAAATGGTGGCGATACAAATGTAAAGCCAGTATCATTTGAGCAAGCATATGATGCTTCAGTATTAAGTGGAATCGGTCTACTTAATTCAAATGTAGGTGTTAATGTGGCACCAGTAAGCTATAGAGTAAGCCTAGCATCAGTTAATGCTGAGGCTACAGAGGTAGCACCTGAGGGAACTGAGGTAGCACCTGATGCAACACCAGAGGTAAAGCCAGAGAATGGACTTGAAAATTTAAGCGCTGAGCTAAAGCAAGAGATTTTAGATAATTTAGCTATCGCCAAGTCTACTCTTAATGGAGATAGTAATAAGAGTGAGGAAAAGCCTAGTGATAAGCCTGAGTGGGAAATGATGTATACAATCACTCAAAAGGATATGGAGGGTAATGATATCGTTTATACCTTCTATTATACTGAGAAGGATGCAGCATTAGAGGAAAAGAATACTAAGGAAGAAAAGCCAGAGGCAACTGAGGTGGCACCTGAGGCAAAGCCTGAGGAGGAAGAGAAAATTGAAAAGCACATTACTGGTATTGTTACAGTAGGAGATGCAGTTTATACAGTTACAGGAGACCGTGAGATCGAGGGTAATGAAACCTCTGTTGAATACAAGGTAATGCTAGATGCTAAGAACTATGTTGTTATCGAAAATGAGGTTGAGGGTACTGAGAATGAATATGAATATTCTAAGTTTGAAAATGGTAAGAGAGTATTCAAGTCAGAGGTAGAGTACGAGGTTAATGAAAACGGCGAGGTTGAGATTGAGTTTGAGACTAAGTCACCAACTGAAGGAAAGATTGAATTTAGCTATGAATTCAAGAACACTAACGGTGAGGAATTAATTAGTGTTGAAATTAAGAAGACTAAGGACCAAATTAAGGGTGAGGCTATCATTAAGGTAGTTAAGACTGAGGGTCAAGAGGATTCTTATGAGTTTGTAAGCTATAAGGAAAAGGGTAATAAGTAATAATCTCTTTAACATAGAATAAATTAAATGGGGGCTATGCGTGCATAGCCCTTTTAATTATGCTAAGATACTATGCCGCTTAAGTATAAATTACCTCACTATGTACGATTGTTGTAGAAGAATTGGAAAAAGACTAGCACTCTACTTGACTAAGTGCTAAATAAGACTATAATTGTATATGTTGGCAGTCGGTAAAGGCGAGTGCTAAAAGAAAGAAGGGAAGAAAATATGATTAGACCATTAAATGATAATGTTGTACTTAAAAAGGAAAAGGTACTTAATCAAACAGCTAGTGGTATCGTATTAAGCAATAAGGAAAAGGAAACTGAATACGCCACTGTTGTTGCAGTTGGAGAGGGATTAGTTAACGAAAAGGGTATTAGAGAGCCAATTAATCTAAAGGTAGGAGATAAGGTAATTTATCGTAGCTATTCAACTACAGATATTAAGCTTGATGATGAAAGCTATTTAATTTGTGCCAGCAAGGATATACTTGCAGTATTAGAATAGAGGTAATGGATTATGGCAAAGGAAATTAAATTTGGTAATGAAAGCAGAGACGCAATGCTTAAGGGCATTGATGAATTAAGTAATACAGTAAAAATTACATTAGGACCTAAGGGTAGAAATGTAGTATTAGATAAGGGCTATGGCTCACCACTTATTACAAATGATGGTGTAAGCATTGCTCGTGAGATTGAATTTAAGGATTCATTTATGAATATGGGTGCTAAGCTAATTTATGAGGTAGCTAATAACACTAATGATGTTGCTGGTGATGGTACAACAACTGCTACCCTACTTGCAGCTAATATGATTCACGCAGGCCTTAATGAGGTAGCACATGGTGCTAACCCAGTATTAATGCGTGAGGGTATTGATATGGCCTCTAAGGCTGTAGCTAAGAAGCTATTAGAAAATTCTCGTAAGGTAGAAACAGATAGTGATATTGAAAATGTTGCGGCTATTTCATCAGGAAGCCATGAGATTGGTAAGATGATTTCTAAGGCTATGGCAACAGTTGGTAAGGACGGAGTAATTAATGTAGATGAATCTAGAGGCTTTGAGACCTCAGTAGAGGTAACTAAGGGTCTTAAGTATGATAAGGGATATTTAAGCCCATATATGGTTGGAGATTTAGATAAGACCTCAATTACTATGGAGGATGCCTTGATGCTTGTAACAAATCACAAGATTAATAACATTCAGGATATCCTACCACTTCTTGAGCAAATTCTAAAGGCTCATAAGCCATTATTTATTATCTCAGATGATATGGATCAGGAGGTAGTAAATACAATCGTTGTTAATAAGCTTCGTGGTACATTTAATGTTGTAGCAACTAAGGCTCCTGGCTTTGGTGATAACCAAACTGAGCAGCTTAGTGATATAGCCTTAATTTGTGGTGCTAAGTTTATTGATAAGGGAATGAATATGGAGCTTAAGGATGTTACAATTGATGATTTAGGCTCTGCTAAGAAGATTATTGTTGAAAAGGATGCTACAACTATTATTGATGGTAATGGTAGTAGAGAGGATATTGATAATAAGATTAAGGACCTAGAGAATCAGGTAGCAAGCGAAAGCAATAATTATAAGAAGAAGGAAATTTCTAAGAGATTAGCTAAGATGGCTAATGGTGTTGCCTTAATTAAGGTTGGTGCTACAACAGAAAGTGAGCTTAAGGAAAAGAAGCTAAGACTTGAGGATGCTCTTAACGCAACTAAGGCTGCCGTAGCTGAGGGTATTGTTGTTGGTGGTGGAGCTGCCTTAATCAATGTCTATAAGCAAATTAAAAATGAGCTTCATTCAGATGTAACTGATGTTGAAAGAGGTATTAATGTAGTTCTTGATTCATTAAGCGCTCCATTATATCAGATAGCTGAAAATGCAGGCTTTAGTGGTAAGGATATAGTTGAAAAGCAGATGAATGCTGCTGATGGTATGGGCTTTGATGCTGTAAATGGTAAATTTGTTAACATGCTAGAAAGTGGTATTGTTGACCCAACTAAGGTTACAAGATCAGCCTTATTAAATGCTGCATCAATTGCAGGCTTATTCCTAACAACTGAGGCTGCAGTGGGAAATATTAAGGAAAATAAAGCTAACCCACAGGCTGAATACTAAAAAATATAAAATAATTTAACATATAAATGTTTTTGTCCGAAAAACGTTAGATTTGCTTGACAATTAATGAACAAAATAGTATCATAACAAGTAAATTTAGGCAGTAAATATACATAAGTAA
>JAHHSW010000087.1 GCA_020024985.1 Anaeroplasmataceae bacterium
ACTTAAAGACGCGTTAGAAAAATTAATCAAAACCATTCAGGAGGAATAAAAATGGAAAAGACTTTATTTACCCCACAAGAGGAAGTAAACTCATTAGTAGAAAAGGCATTAGTTGCTTTAAATGATTATGCTTCTTATACACAAGAGCAAATTGACTATATAGTTGCAAAGGCATCTGTTGCAGCATTAGATAAGCACGGAGAGCTTGCAAAGCTAGCTATCGAAGAAACTGGTAGAGGTGTATTCGAGGATAAGGCTACAAAGAACCTATTCGCTTGCGAATATGTTACAAACAATATGAAGAGATTAAAGACAGTAGGTATCGTATCAGAGAATAAGGTTACAGGTATTACTGAAATTGCTGAGCCAGTTGGTGTAGTTGCCGGTGTAACTCCAGTTACAAACCCAACCTCAACAGCAATCTTTAAGGCATTAATCTGCTTAAAGACTCGTAACCCAATTATCTTTGGCTTCCACCCAGGTGCACAAAAGTGTAGTGCTGCCGCAGCAAAGGTTGTTTATGATGCAGCAGTAGAGGCAGGAGCTCCACTTAACTGTATTCAATGGATAGAGCATCCATCTATGGAGGCTACAGGCGCACTTATGAATCATCCAGGTGTAGCAACAATTCTAGCTACAGGTGGTAACGCAATGGTTCGTGCTGCTTATTCATGCGGAAAGCCAGCCTTAGGTGTTGGTGCTGGTAACGTTCCTGCATATTTAGAGAAGACTTGTAATTTACGTCAGGCTGTAAATGACGTAATTATGTCAAAGGCATTTGATAATGGTATGATCTGTGCATCAGAGCAGGCTATTATTGTTGATAAGGAAATTTATGATGATGTTAAGGCTGAAATGCAAAAGTATGGTGTATACTTTGCAACTAAGGCTGATAAGAAGAAGCTTGAGGCTTATATGTTCGGCGTTAACTCAAAGGAGGATGCTCCTAATGCTAAGCTTAACCCAGTAATCGTTGGTAAGTATGCTACATGGATTGCTCATGAGGCTGGCGTTGAGGTTCCAGAGAACACTGTAATTATCGCAGTAGAGTGCGCTAAGGTTGGTATTGAGGAGCCATTAACTAGAGAAAAGCTTTCTCCAGTTCTTGCAGTATTAAAGAGTAAGTCAACTGAGGAGGGTCTTGAGCTTTCTAAGCAAATGGTAGAGTTCAATGGTCTTGGTCACTCAGCTGCTATTCATACAGCATCAGAGGAGCTTTGTGATAGATTTGGAGATTTAGTTCCAGCTATCCGTATTATTTGTAATTCACCTTCTACATTTGGTGGTATTGGTAATGTTTATAACTCATTCATTCCATCATTAACACTAGGCTGTGGTTCTTATGGTCACAACTCAGTAGCTGGTAACGTAGGTCCAGTTAATCTATTAAATATTAAGAAGGTAGGAGCAAGAAGAAATAATATGCAATGGTTCAAGGTTCCATCAAAGATTTACTTTGAGAAAAATTCAATCGAGTATTTACATCAAATGAAGGAAATGAAGAAGGCATTAATCGTTACTGACCGTTCAATGGTTCAGCTTGGTTATGTAAATAAGATTACTGATCAGCTAAAGCTTCGTTCTCCTGAGGTTCAATATCAATTATTCTGCGATGTTGAGCCAGATCCATCAATTCAAACTGTTAAAAAGGGTGTTGAGCTAATGAGATCATTTGAGCCAGATACAATCATTGCCTTAGGTGGTGGTTCATCTATGGATGCTGCTAAGGGTATTTGGTTATTCTATGAGCACCCAGAGGTTAACTTCAATGACCTTAAGCAAAAGTTTATGGATATTCGTAAGAGAGCCTTCCAATATCCAGAGCTTGGTAAGAAGGCAAAGCTTGTTTGTATCCCAACAACCTCAGGTACAGGTAGTGAGGTAACTCCATTCGCTGTTATCACTGATAAGGTTGAGAACAAGAAGTACCCATTAACTGACTACTCATTAACTCCAACAGTAGCAATTATTGACCCAGCATTAACTATGTCATTACCTAAGAGCATTACTGCGGATACTGGTATGGACGTATTAACACATGCAATTGAGGCTTATACATCAGTATTAGCTTCAGACTTCACTGATGGTCTTGCAATCCAAGCTATTAAGCTAGTATTCAAGTACCTAGAGCGTTCTTATAATAATGGTGCAAATGATCCAGAGGCTCGTGAGAAGATGCATAATGCATCAGCTCTAGCAGGTATGGCCTTTGCTAATGCCTTCCTAGGTATGAACCACTCAATGGCTCATAAGATTGGTGGAGAGTATCACGTACCTCATGGACGTGCTAACGCAATCCTATTACCATTCACAATTCGTTATAATGGTATTAAGCCTCAAAAGCTATCTACATGGCCAAAGTATAACTACTATCAATGTGATGAGCGTTATGCTGAAATTTCAAGAATTTTAGGCTTCCCATGCTCAACTGTTGAGGAGGGTGTTGAATCTCTTGCTCGTGAGGTTGGTAAGCTAGGTATGAGACTTGGTATTAAGATGAACTTTGAATCTCAAGGCTTAGACCGTGAGTACTATATGGCAAATGTTGAGAAACTCGCATATCTTGCATATGAGGATCAATGCTCACCTGCTAACCCTAAGGTTCCTCTAGTTAAGGATATGATGGATATTCTAACTCGTGCTTATGACACTAAGGAA
Organism: Anaeroplasmataceae bacterium; assembly: GCA_020024985.1. Lineage (GTDB taxonomy): Bacteria > Bacillota_I > Bacilli_A > Acholeplasmatales > Anaeroplasmataceae > Anaeroplasma. The sequence continues at coordinate 2,659 of JAHHSW010000087.1, forward strand.
TTCTTTGAGGAAAATAATAAGTAATTAAAATAATTATTGGCATATTTGTTTAGGACTCCAGTGCTTAGGTGCCGGAGTCCTTTTTTATAGCTTTATGATAGATTAAAAATTTATCTTTCCTTTTATTATAAAGTTTGATATAATATCGTGGAGATATAAAGGAGGATTATTATGATTACTACTAAGCAACGAGTTTATCTAAGATCACTTGCTCAAAAAATTAAGCCAGTTTTCCAAATTGGTAAGGATGGATTAAGTGAGAATTTACTTGAGGATGTATTAAACTATTTAAATAAGCATGAGCTTATGAAGCTATCAATTCTTCAAAACTCATTAGTTGAGGCTAGTGATTGTGAGGAATTCTTTACTGCAGCTGGTATTGAATTTATCCAGCATATCGGTAGAACAATAGTTTTATATAAGCATTCAGATAACGCAAAGGACCCAATTGAGCTTCCTGTTAGAAGAAAGTAAATAGATAATTAAAGCCTAGCTGAGCCTAGGCTTTTATTTTGCCTTAGCCTCAATAATTTCTTAAAAAATCACTGAGCTTTTTTTGAAATTTAGAGCTATTTTTGGTATAATAGATTATAAACGATAGAAAGTAGTTGATATGTATGAAAAGAATGATATTAGTAGATGGTAATTCACTAATGTATAGAGCGTTTTATGGTACTAGCGCCGCTGGTGGCTTAGTAGCTAACTCTAAGGGCTTGTATACTAATGCAGTATATGCCTTCGCAAGAATGATTAATCATCTAATTAAGGATAATTATGATTATATACTTGTAGCCTTTGATGCTGGTAAGAGAACAATTCGCCATGATATAATGGAGAATTATAAGGCTGGACGTGCTCCAATGCCTGATGAATTTAGGATGCAAATAGCCTATATTAAGGAATTTTTAGATATAATGCGTATTAAGCAGTGTGAGGTTCCTCTTTATGAGGCTGATGATATTATCGGTACAATGTCTAAAAGGGCTGAGGATTTGGGCTACCATGTAGATGTTTATTCAGGTGATAAGGATTTACTTCAGCTTATAAGCCCAAATACTACCGTTCACTTAACTAAAAAGGGTATGACTGAGCTTGAGGATTATACTCCAGAGGCATTTAAGGAAAGATATGGAATTGAGGTTTCTCAGTTTGTTGATTTAAAGGCTTTAATGGGTGATAAGAGTGATAATTTACCAGGTGTTACTGGTGTTGGTGAGAAGAAGGGTGTAAAGCTTCTACAGGATTATGGCTCTTTAGATGGTATTTTAGCTCATAAGGATGAAATCAAGGGTAAGCTTGGTGAAAATATTAGAGAATGCAGTGAATGTGCTAAAACCTGTCAAAAAATGGCAACTATTTTAAGAGATTTCCCATTAGAGGTTACTATTGATGAGACTGTTAAGCAGGAGCCAAATAAGGATAGGCTTATTGAGTTTTATCAGGAGCTTGAATTTAAGTCTTTACTAAAGGAGGCTTTAGCTGATAAGCCTATTATTAATGAGAAAAGCCCAAGCTATGAAATTGTTGATAGCCCAGTTAGAATGAAGGAGGTATTACTTCCTAATTCAGCTTTAATTTTTGAAACCTATGAATATAATTACCATAGATGCCCAATACTTGCTATCGGTATTAGAAATGAAAAGGGAATGTTCATAGTTGAGGGGGATAAAATATTAACCTCACTAGACTTAATAATGTATTTAGCTGAGGACAATCATAAGAATGTCTTCAATTATAAAAAGGCCTTTGTATTATGTAAGAGGCTAGGAATAGATTTAAATGGTGTTGATTTTGATTTGCTTTTAGCAACCTATGTTTTAGATAGTAGTGCTGCTAAGGAGGAATTTAAGATTTTAGCTGATTATTATGGCTATAGTGATTGCTATTTTGATGAGCAAATCTATGGTAAGGGTGCAAAGAAGACTATGCCTGATAAGAACACCCTATACACTCATATAGCTAAAAAGTGTAATGCCTTATATGAGCTTAAGCCAGTAGCTATGGAAAGATTAAATGAAAATAAGCAAACTCATTTGCTTTTAGATATTGAGCTACCTCTATCTAGAGTATTAGGTAAGATGGAATTTGAGGGAATGAGAATTGATCTTGATGAGCTTAATAGACAAAGTGAAGCCTTATCTATGGATATTAAGG
>JAHHSW010000088.1 GCA_020024985.1 Anaeroplasmataceae bacterium
GCAATAAAGGCAGTCATCATCAATATCAAGATCGCTTCTATATATTTTATTATCATTATCCTTAAATAGTAATGATAAGGTATCACCTATAATTGATAGAACAGCAATCTCGATTTTCGACCAAATACAATCATCACCATTCTTCTTTCTGTATAGGAATTGCTTAAACTCAACCTTTTTTCCTTTTAAATCATCAACCTTTAAAACAAATTCGTCCTCAACCTTTTCACCAAGGACAGCCTCATCACTCCTTCCTCCGAATCCAGATTTCACAGCAATTGACTTTAAGCTTTTGTTATTCCTTACAGTAACCATCTTTTTGGTTGGTAAAGACTTGTCGACAACCTGTTTGAACATGTATCATTCCCCTTTCTTTTTTCTTTATTAAATTATAGCACCTATTTTAAAAGAATGAAAGAGTTTTCATGCCGAAACTTTACAAATATGTACGATTGTACACCTATAAAAGACACTTTTCACTACATGTATAAGTAAAGGAGGCTTTACATTTGAAAGTCTCCTTAATATTTATACTATTTTGTTATATTCCTTCCATAGTCTGATTAGACTTTTTACCTGATAAGATAACATCTAAAATACTATGTGCTAGATTCTTTTCCCGCATAAGTCTAATATCCACCTTTTATTTATCAATGAAATTTACCTTCCTTGTAAATATATCTGCTATACTTGCACCCCATTTACCATTAGATGAATTTAAATCCTCTTTAATGGTTATTTCTAGCTTAATACGCTGAGTTACAATTGATGAAGGTGGTAAATAGGCCCCTGGCTCATCAGCTCTATTATTTTGATTTAGCTTACCATTAGTAACCCTAGCCTCTACTACATATCCAATAGGTAAATCCATAAAGAAATAGAAATATCCACTTGGTAATACTTGTATATCATAATCTAGATAATATTCTAAATAATCTAGAGTTTCAGGATTATCCTTTTTAACTACATAGCCTGATACCTGATTGCTTTGAAGCTTAATTTCTTCACCTGATGGATTTTGCGGGTTCCTTCCATATCTATTAAAGGCAATTGTAACAAATAAGCTGTCTAGCTTAAAGCCTACTGGGGCTTTAACCTCTAAGTCAAAGAAAATATTATTAGTAGTATCAATTAAGGCTACATGATAATACTTTAAATGCTCATCACCATTTGGATTATTTAAATAGCTTTCTGAGAAAACAACATATGATACATACCAGAAATGATCATCAAGTGGTGTACCAATATAATCCATATATAATGAGTAATTTTCCTTTAATGGCTTACCTGCTGTAGCTAAATCAACCCTCCAGCTTACTCCATCTATTACAAATGAGCCCTTGTTTTCTGTTAATTTAACAATAGGATTTCCTTCACCTGAATAGGTATCTGGATATACATTACCCCATTTGCCGTTTATAACCTCTACTAGGAATATTCTCATCTCTCCCTTATCATTAACGTATGGAACGTAAATAAATAAGGTATCATGATTTTTTAAAACCTCAGCATCACTAAGGAGCTGCTTACCCTCACCATAGCTCTTTAGCTTTGAATGAGTTGTAGACTGATAAATTTCTGCATGCTCCTCTAGCTTAAAGCTTGGAGCATAATCATAAAGAGTTGCATTAGAAATAGCACCGACAGTGAAGTAATCAGTTATATCTACTCCACTATAATCATTTACTCCATCAGCCTTATAATTTATACCCTTCTTAGACATAGAAATCCTCTGCTGATAATCCTTTGACTTAATATCAAAGTAATTTACCTCGCCACTAGCTAAATTATTCTTACTAGGCCTAATAGGATCCATAGGATTAATAACTGTAGCTAAATCACCAAGGGTTGCATAAGCATCTAAGAAGCTTATCTTATGAAGGGTTGCATCTGTTGAATAATTCTTAGTTATAATAAGCTCTGGGAAATCATATTCCCTTATATACTCTTCTCCATTACTCCATAAGCCTTTAGATTTATAGCTATAAATATATTTATAAACCCCAGCCTCACAATCATGAGTAACCGTAATAGTCATACCTGCATAGCTTAAATAAGCAACACCACCTGGGGTTTCCTCCTTAATAGCATACCATACCTTATCTATTCCCTCAGTATAGAAATTACCTAAGGCATATTTAACACTATATTGTGGCTCCTCACCACGCTCAAATTCTACTCTAATAGCATTGGCACTATCCACACTATCATTATATTCATAGGTCTTAGCATTACCATTAGTATATACTGTAGCGTAGGAATACTTAGTCTCTGTAGTACTACCATCCTCTAAATAATTCTTAAATGGATGCTTTTCAACCAGCTTATGAACATAGGTATTAATTGTTCCATCCTCTGCAGTTACAATATATTTTACCTCATAGCTCATTATATTCGCACTATCAAGCTTCTTAATAGCACTAATTTCTATTTTACTTCCATGGCTTACCTCTAGCTTATTTAAATAAAACTCACTACCACCAAAGCCTGTAAGCTCATTATAATCAAAGGCTCTACCATAATTTATCATAGTAGTTAGCTCATTAACTCCATTAACATTTTTGAAGCTATTAGCTAAATCCTTACCATCATAAATAAAGGAAATAATTCTAGCATCACTACTAGGTAGCTTCTTTAGGCTTAAGCTCTTGTCATAGTCAAACATAGCTACATGAAGCTCATACTCACCAAAGGCTAGGCCCTGAAGAATATTTAATTTAATTATTGCCTGCCCTCTAGCATCAATAATTCCATTACCATCCTCCTTAACAAATTCAAAGGCCTTAGTATTTTCAATAGTCTCACCCTTACTATTTTTAATAGCTATATATGGCTTAATATCCATATTAGCTGGTAATGCTGGCTTTGAGCTAGCATTTCTAGCAGGGCTTCTTAGGCTAATAGTAACAATACCTCCAGCTGAAGGCATTTCCTTACTAATGGTATTATCCTCATAGCTTATATCATAGCTTATATCAATTTCCTTAAATATAATTGAATAATATGAAACAACCGTAACATCCTCAGCTGTAACCTTAATTACATTTTCATTTTTTCCGGCAATTAATTCAAGCTTACCCATAACCTCTAGGCTTGCCATATTAGCAATTGACTTATTTTCAATGCTTAGGCTCTTATCACTGAGCTTAGCAATATAGCCATTAGGTACATAATAGGTAATAGTCTTATTCTCTAAATCTATTTGGCTTTCTGCTGAATGATGAATTCTATTATTTGAATCTCTTAAATCCAAATTAAAGATTGTTGTAGAAATTGACTTCTTTAGCTGCTTCATCTCTACTAAAATACTATGGTTAACACTTCCCTTAGCGGTAGCATTATTAGAATTATCCCTAGTACCACCTCTCCAAGCTGAATTCTTATTATCCACTAAAATATTATTCTCATCATAATATGAATCCATAGAATCTAAAACTAAATTATCTGGAATAAAGGCACCATTTAAAATACCCTTACTACTAGATAAAGCATATATACCATAGCCATCAGTACTTAGGTTAAAGCCAATAGCCTTCATTAAATTAATAAATTTATCATTATCAATAGTATTAGCTCCAGTTATGAATTGATACATTGGATCTAATTTATCTAATGCCTCCTTAAGCTTTGCTTTATCAAGGCTTTGGTTAGTCATATTATTTATAAAATCATTACCTAAAAAGGCCGCTCTAAATAAATCATTTAAGCCTTCATTATTTTTAGAAAGCTCCCTAATCCTTAAAATTGCCTGAACTAAAAGCTCATCACTATTCTTTGTAATAATTGTTAATATATCATCCCTATAGCCATCTAGTAGGCTATCATGGAATAGCCTTGCTAAAGAGCACTCCTCTGTTGATAAGGATGAATTTTTATAATCAGCCTTAGCTACTAGCCTTACTAATTCCTTTAATACATCATTAGTAAAGACCTTATTTTCAAATAGCTTCCACTGACCCTTATCATTTTTAATAGTAGGGAAAAGTGTATAAACAAGCTCCTTTAAATCTCTATCAAATAGCTCCTTACTATTCATAGTAGGCGTATTTCTTTGGTATGGGTAATACTCAATAAAGGTATCATATTTTCCCATATTAGGCTCAGTAGTAGGAATTAGTGTATTTATATCAAAATCCCTTATACTGCTATAATCAAAATTAATATATTCCTTACCATTATAGCTAATAATATCATTTGTAGCTGTAGTACTTAAGGAAGACACTGCATCCTCATTAAGAATATAAACATTATTAACTATATCTACATTACCAGTAATCTCATATTGACCTGTAGCCCCAATATAGAAGGCATAAAACCTCTTAGTATTATCAATTACTCTTTTTTCCTTATTAAGAGTAATATTCCCACTACCATTACACTCTACAATAACATATGATGGCTTAGTAATATTAACTATAGTTTTACTATCATTTTTAATGATTTTATCTAAAGTATACCTACCAACATCACTCAAGCTACCCATATTAGCATTAAATTTTTCTTCTAGGCTAGAGGTATTACTTCCTCTTAGCTTATTAAAATCTAATACCTTAGTCTTTTTATGAATTTCTACTGATGAGGTAACAGGAGAAATAGATGTTTCAAAGCTTAAATCATTAGTACCTGATTTGAAACCTATGCCTTTAGCCTTTAATTCAATAGTGGATAAAGTATTATTAAGCATTTGAGTAAAGGTATAATTACTATTCTCAAATACTACCCTTAAACGAGAAATGGTTGCACCAAAAAACCAACTATTGTTTTGAATAACTATAT
>JAHHSW010000089.1 GCA_020024985.1 Anaeroplasmataceae bacterium
AAGCTCATTTTTAATTACCTTTAATAGCTCCTTCTCGCTAGAAAGAATCTTATTATATTCCTTTATATTCTTCTCTAAATCCTGATCCTCCTGACGTAGGGCAGTTACATCCTGATTAGATAATGAATATAAACGCATCATTACAATAGCCTCAGCCTGAAGCTCTGTAAAATTAAATTCCTGAACTAGGTTAAGAATAGAATCAGCCTTGTTCTTACTTTTTCTAATAATCGCAATAACCTGATCTACTACATCAACCATTTTGATAAGACCCTCAACTATATGAAGTCTTTTTGAGGCCTTATTTAATTCAAAATTAGTTCTATTAGTAATAACATCCTTTTGATGCTCAATATAAGCATCTAAAATAGGAAGCACACCAAGCCTCATTGGACGCTTATTACAAATACTTACCATATTATAGTTACAGTTAGTTTGTAAATCTGTATTCTTAAAATAATAATTGATAATAGCCTCAGCATTAGCACCCTTCTTTAAATCAACAGCAATTCTTAAGCCATCTCTACCAGATTCATCTCTTACCTCTAGTACATCAGGCACCTTGCCATCCATTCTAAGCTGCTCCATCTTTTCAACAGTTTTGCTCTTAAGGGTATCATATGGAATTTCAGTAATGACTATTCTTTCCTGTCCTGGAGCCATTTCCTCAATTTCATATTTACTTCTAACAACGACACTACCACTACCAGTTAGGAAGGCTTCTCTTATGCCCTCTCTACCCTGAACAATACCACCAGTTGGGAAATCTGGTCCTGGCATTATTTCAAGTAGCTCATCAACTGTCATATTAGGATTATCAATTCTTGCGATAGTAGCATTTACTACCTCATTAATATTATGTGTAGGTATATAGGTTGCATACCCAGATGAAATACCCATAGCACCATTAACTAATAGGTTAGGGAACTTAGCTGGTAATACAGTAGGCTCTACCTCCTCATCATCAAAGTTTGGAATAAATGGAACAGTATTCTTATCGATATCCTGTAATAGATATTCGGCATTCTTACTCATACGTGTTTCAGTATAACGCATTGCCGCTGGTCCATCACCATCAATGGAACCATTATTACCATGCATATCAATTAAAGTTACACCCATCTTCCAGCTTTGGCTCATACGAACCATTGCCTCATAAATTGATGAATCTCCATGAGGGTGGAATTTACCCATTACCTCACCGACGATACGAGCACTCTTCTTATATGGAGCGTTTGAGGTAACCTTTAGGGCTGCCATACCATATAAAATACGTCTTTGTACGGGCTTAAGACCATCTCTAATATCAGGTATTGCACGCTCCTGGATAATATATTTAGAATATCTACCAAAGCGGTCTCCAATAACCTCCTCAAGCTTAAGCTCCTGAAATTTCTCAGCTAGGAAGATGTCTAGCTTCTTTTTTAAGCTCTTTGCTGCCATATTATACATCCTCCTCTAATGTAAATGATACGTGATTTTCAAGCCAATCACGACGTCTTGCTGAATCATTACCCATTAGTACCTCAATTTGACTTTCAGCATCAGCTAAATCATCAATTTGAACCTGTACTAGAGTTCTTGTTTCTGGGTTCATAGTTGTTTCCCATAGCTGCTCAGCATTCATTTCACCAAGTCCCTTGTATCTTTGAAGTAGGGTTGGACACTTACAGCTATCAAGGATTTCATCCTTTTCCTCATTACTCCATGCGTAAATGATTTCTTCCTTCTTACCTCTTTTAGTAATCTTATATAGTGGTGGCATGGCGATATAGACACGACCATCCTCGATAAGAGGTCTCATATATCTAAAGAAGAAGGTTAATAGTAATACCTGAATATGGGCACCATCATCATCGGCATCGGTCATGATTATAATCTTTTTATAATTACACTTCTTTAAATCAAAGGCTGAGCCATAATCTGCACCTATAGTATAAATCATAGTTGCAATTTCCTCATTCTTAAGAGCACTTTCAGCTGTTGCCTTCTCAGTATTTAAAACCTTACCTCTTAAAGGTAGGATTGCCTGGAAGCGTCTATCTCTTCCTTGCTTAGCTGAACCACCGGCTGAATCACCCTCTACTAGATAAAGCTCATTAATTTCCTTATTCTTTTCACTTGTTGGAGCAAGCTTTGCAGAGATATTCTTCTCACCCTTATCCTTCTTGTCCATACGAGCCTGCTCACGAGCCTTACGAGCAGCCGCTCTTGATTCGGCCTCCTTTAAGGCTTTTTTAACAATAGTTTCTGCAAGCTTTTGGTTTTCAACTAAAAAGTAACCAAGCTTTTCTGTTAAAATTGTATCTACTGCAGTTTTAGCAGATGGAGTACCAAGCTTACCCTTAGTTTGACCCTCAAACTCTAGAAGCTTCTCGCCAATTCTTACAGATACAACGGCTGTCATACCAGCACGAATATCTGTACCCTCAAGCTGAACATTATCCTTTATTAATCTTGCCTTGTGAGCATAATCATTGAAGGCCTTAGTTAAGGCACTTCTAAAGCCTGTTTCATGGCTACCACCATCAGTAGTCTTAACATTGTTTACAAATGAAACTACTGTTTCACTATATGACTCTAGAAATTGTAAAGCGACCTCAACCTCAATAGCCTCTGTAGTCTCTGGTACATTATAAACACCCTCAAAGTAAGCCACCTGATGAATTGGCTTTTTACCCTGGGTCATAAAGGCTACATATTCAGAAATACCATTTTCGTAGACGAAAACCTCGCTTTTATTACTACGCTTATCCTTTAAAACCATTTTTAGGTTCTTTATTAAAAAGGCACTTTCTCTTATTCTAGTTTTAATTGTCTCATATGAGTAGACAGTTGTTGTAAAAATTTGTGGATCTGGCTTGAATGTTACTGTTGTACCAGTCCTTTTTGTGTCACCTAAAACCTTGACATCACTAATCTTTGAGCCACCATTTTCAAACTTAATTTGATGAATTTTTCCATCTCTATATGATGTAACCACCATATAAGATGAAAGAGCATTAACAACTGAAGCACCTACACCATGTAGACCTCCGGTTGTCTTATAGCCGTTACCACCAAATTTACCACCAGCATTAAGCTTTGTATAAATAATTTCCATAGTGTTTTTACCTGTTGAATGCTTTCCACAAGGAACACCACGTCCATTATCCTCAACGGTTATAGAGTTATCCTCATTAATTGTGACGACAATTTCACGTCCATACCCAGATAGGGCCTCGTCAATTGCATTGTCTACAATTTCCCAAACAAGATGATGTAAACCTCTTTCATCTGTTGAACCGATATACATACCGGGACGCTTTCTAACGTGCTCTAAGCCTTCTAAGACGGTTATAGAATCATCGTTATATGAATTATTTGCCATCAAAATCCCTCCTAATCTCATCTTTTCTATCTTACCATAAAACGCTCTCATTCTCAACTGGAGCCGTTAATTTTACACAATTTTTTTGACATGGGAGAATAATAATTGTATAATTTAAATATAAATAAAGAAGGAAGGTATCTTATGATTACTTTATTACAGGCAGGTACTATGGAGAGCTTAAACATAGTTATCGCAATTCTGTTTATTATTATTTCGTATTTAATAGGCTCAATCCCCTTTGGACTAGTATTAGGTAAGGCAATAAAGGGAATTGATATAAGAGAGCATGGTAGTAAAAATATCGGTTCTACTAACTCAATAAGAATTCTTGGTAAAAAGATAGGCTTCCTAGTATTTTTCCTAGATGTATTTAAGGGCTTATTTATAATAATGATTTTAAAAATATTAGAGGCTTTAGGAGTATGGATTACTCCAATTGATTACCTATGGTATGGTGCAGCCGCTATTATTGGTCATTCATTCTCAATATTTTTGAATTTTAAGGGTGGAAAGGCTGTTGCAACCTCACTTGGTGTAGTAATCATTCTTTCACCTCTTTCAGCAATAATGTGCTTACTTATCTTTGGCCTAGTTCTATTAATTACAGGCTATGTAAGCCTATCAAGCACAGCTGCAGCCTTAACAGTTGTAACAACCGGCTGGGTTTTATATGGTGTAGGCTATAAGGCAACAAATTTCTTTGATTACTTCATTGCATCTCCAGGTCTTCCTGTTTGCTTATTATTTACGATAGCAACGCTTCTTATAATTATTAAGCATAGGAAAAATTATATGAGGCTCTTAAATGGAACAGAAAATTCCTTTAAGAAAAAGAAAAAAATTAATCAATAATGAAAATTGGGGTACCTCAATTGGTACCCCTTTATTAATGCACTGGCTTTAAGAAAAAGAAAAAAACACCGCGCCAAATTGCAGTGTTTCTTCTTTATAAATCTAATCACTTAGTTTTTGCTAATTACTCCTCGATAATTGCGTCAACTGGACATACTCCTTGGCATGCACCACAGTCAATACAAGTATCTGCATCGATATTTGCATGATCCTCAACTGTAATGGCTTCAACTGGGCACTCACCAGCACAAGCACCACAAGCGATACATGTATCTTCTAATACTTTTCTTGGCATATTTGTTTACCTCCTATTTAAGTATACCCTATTATAACATCCGATTCCTTTGTTTGTCTAGGCTAACATTTCTCAATTTTTTAATTTTTTTATTGCTATTTTGAACCTAAATTAGTATAATATTATGTAGAGCATAAAAGGAGTGAACTATTATGATGGAGCTTGCAATTTGGCAATTCATTTTAATTATACTAGGTGTAATTATTATAACTATGATTGCTACATTC
>JAHHSW010000009.1 GCA_020024985.1 Anaeroplasmataceae bacterium
GCTTCCATCATCCTTATTTTTACATAGCTGCTTAGCATAATCGAGGGCTTCCTTTTGAGTATCAAAAAGCTTAATTACCTTTTTGGAACCCTGAATAAATACCTTCCATTCCCTACCATCATTATCTCTTTTAGATACATGATAACAGGTTTTTCCACTTCTTTGAGTTTCTTGCTCAGGAAGCTCATTATTAGGTTCAGAGGCTAATGAAGCATTTTCTTTTGGCTTTGTCACAGGAGCCTTAACTATAACCCTCTTTGGCTTTGTTACTTCTGGCATACTTTCCCTCCTTATATAGTTAATATTAGTGTTTCTCTATATATAATTATACATTGTAAAGTAAAAAAGTAAACCATATGACCAAGCTATTTAGCAATTTGTTCAAAATAAGCTACTGCATCCTTGAAAATTTGAAGCTTTTCCTTCTTTAAAACCTCAATAGAAATTACATATTCCATATCCACATAATGAATGTTGGTATATTGAGTCTTAAAGGCCTCAGTATACATAAGCTTAGCATCAATAAGCTTTGATGCCTCCTTAGTTAAATAGAATTTCCATAATAAACGATTTGATCTATCAATTCTATAAATTCCTAAGCGATCACAGTAGTTCTTCATAAGCTTTTCATACATATACATTAATAGGTCATTATCAACCTTACCAAAGCGGTCCTCAAGCTCATTACATAGCTCATCTAAATCATTCTGGCTAGTAAGCTTATCAATCTTCTTATGAATAGATATTCTCATATCATCATTATTAACATAGCTCTTCTTAATCGTTCTATTAGTAAGTGGCTCAATAAGGGTTTTATCAGGAGCCTTAATTTTTGGCTCATCATTCTTTTTATTAATTTCCTCATCAAGTATCTTCATATACATATCAATACCTACTGATTCAACAAATCCAGATTGCTCCTCACCAAGTAAATCACCAGCCCCTCTAATAGATAAATCCCTCATAGCTATCTTAAAGCCACTACCTAGCTCATTAAATTCCTTAATGGTCTCAAGCCTCTTTTCAGCCTCAGGGGTTAGCCTCTTACGTGGCTCATACATTAAATAAGCATAGGCAATTTTATTACTTCTACCAACTCTACCCCTAATCTGATACATTTGTGATAGGCCTAAGCGATCTGCATCATGAATTATTAAGGTATTAGTATCTGGCATATCAATACCTGTTTCAATAATAGTTGTACAAATTAAAACATTGTATTCCTTATTTATATATTTAGTTAAAACATTTTCAAGCTGAGCCTTAGTTAGCTTACCATGTCCTACACAAACACGAGCCTCAGGGACTAAGGACCTAATCCTTTGGGCCTCCTCCTCAATTGATTCAGTCCAGTTATATAAATAGAAAACCTGTCCACCTCTAGCTAGCTCACGAATAATTGCATCCTGAATTATTCGATCATTTCTTTCAATAACATAGGTTTGAATAGGATATCTATTCTTTGGTGGAGTTTCTATCATTGATAAATCCTTAATTCCCATAACTGACATTTGAAGGGTACGAGGAATCGGGGTAGCACTTAGGGTAATACAATCAACATTAACCTTAAGCTCCTTAATTTTTTCCTTATGGGTAACACCAAATCTTTGCTCCTCATCAACAATTAATAGGCCTAAATCCTTATATTTAATATCTGATGATAATAATCTATGGGTACCAACAACTAAATCAACGCTTCCCTTTTCTAAATCCTCAATTATCTTATTCTGGTCCTTTTTAGAAACAAAGCGACATAATAGCTCAACACGAACACCATATGGCTCCATACGCTCCTTAAAGCTTAGATAATGCTGTCTTGCAAGAATAGTGGTTGGAGCTAAGACTGCTACCTGCTTACCACCACTATAAATTTCTTTAAAGGCTGCACGCATTGCAACCTCGGTCTTACCATAGCCTACATCACCACAAACAAGCCTATCCATTGGCTTTTTAGATTCCATATCAGCCTTAATATCTAAAACCGCCTTAGCCTGGTCTATGGTTAATTCGTATTGGAAATCCCTTTCAAACTGAGCCTGCTCAGGTGTATCCTTAGGACACATAAAGCCCAAGGCTCTTTGACGCTCAGCATATATTTTAATAAGCCTATCTGAAATTTCCTTAGCTCTCTTCTTAACCCTTGCCTTAGCCTTAGCCCAAGCAGTACCACCAATTTCATTTAGTACCACTCCCTCAGTATCTGCTGAAGCATATTTCATTAAATTACTAATCTTTTCAAGTGGAATATATAAGGCACTATTATTAGCATACATTACACGAATAAAGTCTCTTTCAAGGCCGCTCATATTAAGGGTTTCAATTCCTATATACTTACCAATACCATAATCATAGTGTACTACATAATCACCAACCACTAGCTCATCATAGCGGCTTACCTTAGTAGCATTTTTATAAATACTCTTATATTTGGCTCTCTTAGCCTTATATTCGTAATCAAAAATAGTACTTTCATTAATTACACAAAGGCCCTCTAGCTCTAAATCAAAGGATGGGGCATCACCCTTAATTCTATTAACAAAGCCTATTTGGGCTCTTTCAATATCACTAATTGGGTTTATTCTCATCTTATTATCATCTAAAAGCTCAGAAAGCTTATTATAACGATTCTCATCATTAATAGCTAAAATAAGCCTTCTTCTATCCTTTAAATCATTAAGCTCAGAAACAATAGCCTTTTGATTAGCATTAAATGGGACTATATCCTTAGCATTAATCCTTAAGGTCCCCTCAGTTATACCTCTTAAGCCTAATATACTAACATTTACCTCATTAAAAATTAAATTAACATCCTTAAATAGCTTCATTCTCGCTATGCTGTAGCCACCAAGCCTTGAGCAATAATCATTTAAATCAACAATTAAGCCGTCATAGCATTCCTTAGCACGGTATCTATCAACTAAATAAACCCTTTTATTATCAACAAAACTTAATATAGTATCACATTCCTCATCAAAGAATGGTATATATTTACCAATATTATTTAGTCCTCTATGCTCATTTAGATTAACTAAATCCTTCTTATACATATCAGACTCAATTTGGCTAAGCTCATACATATCCATAAAGCTATCAAGCTTTGAGGTTGCAAGCCTTAGCTCCTCATCATCATAAATGAACTCAGTTACTGGTAAAATTAACGCATTAGCTAGGCTATTAGTAGATCTTTGGCTTTCAATATTAAACTCCTTTATTGTATCAACCTCATCATCAAAGAAATCAATTCTTATAGGTGAAAGTGAGCCTAATGGGAAAATATCAACAATAGAGCCTCTTTTAGCAAACTCACCAGTTTTTCCAACTGTGAAGGTAGGCTCATAGCCAAGCTCCACTAGCCTCTTACATAGTGTCTTTGGCTCAATAATATCTCCAGGCTTTAAATTAAAGAAGCTCTTTAACCATTTATTTCTATTCATTTCGTACTTTATAGCACCATGAATATTAGTAATTACTATCTTCTTTTCTCCTAAAAGTAGGGTGTAAAGTGTTTGAATACGCTCAAAAAGGAAGTCACCTGTTGCCGCAATCATCTCTGCTGAAATTAGCTCATCAGCTGGGAAGGATAAGACATCCTCCTCCTTAACTATATTAACTAAAGCATCATAATATTTTTGAGCTTGATAAAGGCTTGGTAAAATAACAAAAATAGTCTTATCACCATTATAAAAATCAGCGGCTAAAAGCATTTCATTAAAGCCATCACATGATTCACTAATTTCTATCCTATCACTATCTAATATTGTCCTAACATTCTTAAGTCCTTTAAAATATTCAAGAAGCTTCAATCTAATCCCTCCATCCATTAAAGACAAAAAGACCTAGACTTCTAGATCTATTTGTAATTTATTACTGACACCTAGCTATTGCCCTCGCAATAAGCTCTGGTAATTTTCTAACCTCACTAGAGGTTATCGCTGAAAGTGTTATTCTAATTACTCCATCCATTGGAATAATATGAACACCCATTTTAACTAGCTCCTCATAGACAAGCGTTGGCTTATCACATGGAACTGTAATAAAGAAGCCACAGCTAAATGGTAGAGTCTTAAGTCCTACCCTATTACACTCCTCTATAAAGATATTCGCTCTATTTATAAGAATATTACGCGAATCCATAAGCTCTAGCTCAAAGGATTTTCTCATATCCTCATCTAATATAATCTTTGACACTAAATTCATACCCAAATTTGTGGTATTACTCCATTTAGCACGGCTTGAGAACTTATTAGCCCTAAAGAAATCAGAGGCATTCTCACTATTTTTAGTAATACATATTTGAGCACCTATTCTTATACCATATAAGGCTAGGGTTTTACTACCACTAAAGGCTAAAATAGTCATAACACTTTCATTTAAGCCTAGATATCTATGAATATTCCTACGAGTTGCCTCAAAGCCTCGTCTATCATAATCTATATATGCCATATCATGAAGTAAAATAAATGGTAGGCCATTTACTGTAACCTCATTAATAAGCTTGATAAGCTCCTCCCACTCACTATCAGACATTGTATAGCCTGTAGGATTATGACAAGGATCATTTATTACTAGTAATATTCTTCCCTGCTCCTTACTAAGCCTAATTATTCTTTCTTTTAAATCCGCTAAATTAAAGCTATTATTATCATTAAATAGGCGGTAGCATTCAAAATCTGCGTTATTCTCATAGGCAAATTGCTTGTAATTGCCCCACATATATGATGGAACTAATACCTTATCACCCTCATTTAGATAATTACTAAAGGTATTAGATATTGCTCCACTTCCACCTGGAGTAGCCATTACCCTAACATTACCATAACGCTCAAACTCATCATAATACTCTCTAAATACCCACCTTTTTAAGGCCTCATGGTATTCCTTACTACCAGGAGTTGAAGCATAGGCATACTTCTCATCAGGAGTTAGCATTCCTAAAGCCTTATCCACACTTTTAAAGGTAAAAAGCTTACCCTCCTCATCATAAAGCATACCAATGGTTGCGTTAATGATAGATGGGTCCTTCTTCTTCATTTCCTTAGCAATTGCTCCTAAGGTAATAATATTACTTTTATCTTCCTTTATAATACTTCTTTTCGCAAGTAATGTCATATAATCACCACCACATTCTCGATTTATTATACATTCATATTAAATATTTAACAAGTCTAATTTATATAATTAGAGGCCTTAAGCTACCCTAATAGATGAAAGAAAATAGCGCCGAAGCGCTATTTCTATTTATAATCTATATTAATTAATCAATTTGAATGATTCTCTTCTTAGAAGCCTCTGGCTCCTTCTTATTAACCTCAACTGTTAATACACCATCATTTAGCTTTGCCTTAATGCTTTCCTCATTAATCTCACCTAAATAGAAGCTTCTAGAGGCTGCCTGTGATGAGAACTCATGAACAAGGTATGTATCATTACTATCAGCACCATCTAGAGCCTTAACACTAATCTTAAGGCTACCATCCTCTACCTCAATATCAATATCATCCTTATTAACACCTGGCATTAATACATTAAGAATATATCCATTCTCATTTTCAATTACATTACTTCTTAAATAAGTACCTACCTGAAATAAATCATTAATAAAATCTAACATTTCCATTTCCTCCTCAAATTACTCAATTGTAATACTCTTCTTAGCCTTTTCCTCAGGCTTCTTTAAATTAAGCTTAATTGATAATAAGCCATTTTCAAAGCTTGCGCTTGTAGACTCAACATCAATATCACCTAAATTAATGCTACGCTTTAATTCAGCATTACCAAATTCCTTTAATAAATATTTACTATCAGAAACCTCTCTTTGGGCTTTAATAGTTAGGATACCATCATCAAACTCAACATTGATGTTCTCCTTTTTAATTCCTGGTAATACAGCGATTACCTTGTAACCGTCATTACCCTCTAAAACATTAATCATAAAGCTTTGATAGCTTGTTGTATTAAAAGCATTATTTAACTCATTAATCATATCAATAAAATCATTTCTCATTTTTCATCTGTCCTTTCTATTAGCACTCTTAGCATCTCAGTGCCAACTACACTTATAGTATACCACTAATTTTAGCACTGTCAATACCCGAGTGCTAATTATTTTAAATTTTTTTATCTTTTTTTTATTTTTCCTATCACTTTTAAATTAAAACGTTTTAATATATAATTAGGATAAAGGGTGATTTATATGTATAAAATTATTGTCGTAGATGACGAAAGTGATGCAAGAGGTCGTATTACCTCTATGCTAAACTCACTAAACCTCGATATTCAAATTGTAGCTGAGTATGATAATGGCCTAGATGCCAAAAATGCCGTTTTAAACGAAGTTCCAGATATTTTAATAACAGATATTAAAATACCATATATCGATGGAATTGAGCTTGCAAAAACACTACATGAGCATAAATGTATGACTAAAATAATCATCATATCTGGATATGATGTCTTTGACTATGCCAAAAGCGCCTTAGAATATGGTGTAGTTTCCTTTATTACCAAGCCTTTTACAATCAAGGATATAGAGGAAAATGTTACTAAGGCTATCAATTTAATAGATAACGAATTCTCGCTTCAAACTACCTTAAAGAAGCTAAACGAATTCCATGCACAAAATATTGGTATTATTCTTGAGCATAATCTATCAATGCTAATGAACTGTAAAAGCTTAGATAAAAGATTAAAGGAAAAGCTTCTATCAGATGGTATTGAAATAGATAAGCAAAGCTTCGCTATAGCAGTTATAGATTTCGATACTGATGATAACGAGGTAGATTATGACTCCCATGAGGCTATTCGCTATAAGCTTATGGATATATTTAGTAATCTTAAGGATAATGATAAGTATTATGCCTTCTTTAGAAACAATAGAATGGTTGTTTTAATTGCAGGTGATGAGCTTAATATGAATGATTTAAAGGACAACTTTGAATCAGCCCTAAGCATTATTAAAAGAGTCTTTGGCCTTGAATTCACTATTGGTGTATCTAATATAAGTAACGATGGAGAAAAAACTAACTTCCGCTTAATCTATTCTAATGCTCGTAATGCCTTAGATTATAGAAATGTAATTGGTGGAGATCAAATCATCTTCTATGATGATATTACCGATACAGAATATAAGTTCTTAAATCTTGATGAAAATGAATATAAGCAAATTATTTATTTATTAAACTATGGTAAGCATGGAGAGCTAAACGAATATTTAGATCCTCTATTTAAAAAGATATCTAGTCAGGAATATAAATATTCAGCCTATTATATAAGTGTTAATATTTTAAATAGTATTATTAAGGGCTGTAACTCACTATCTCATTTATATAAAAGCTATATGCAGCATAATGAGATTATTCATACCTTCTCTACCCTAAAAACACCACAGGATATTATAGGCTTTACTAAGAAGACAGCTGAGGAGGTTTATAAGGTTAATCAAGCCCTAAAGGCTAATTTAGTAGAAAAGTATTATATAAAGATAACAATGTATTTAGAGGATAATTATAGTGAATTTGATTTATCACTAGAAAAGCTTGCGGATGATATGAGTCTATCACCTTCCTATATTTCCTCACTATTTAAAAAGCATGATACAACCTTTGTTAAATATTTAACAAATCTTCGTATGGAGCATGCTAAAAGCCTACTTCAGGACCATAACAATAAAATAGTTGAAATAGCTAGAGCAGTAGGCTACCCAGATCCTTATTACTTCTCTAACTGCTTTAAGAAGTATACGGGATTATCGCCTAGGGAGTATAGAAATGAAACTAAATAAAAGAAGCTTTTCTAGCATAATTGTTATTGCAAACTTCCTAATATTTTTACTACTTCTAATAGTAACCTACTCGTTAACCTATAATGTTTTCTCTAATAACATAAGAAAATATAGTAATAAAATGATTCAAGAGACCTCTAACCAGCTCGTTTACAATTACGAAGGCTATGTTTCTAATGTAATTCAAATTTCTGATAGTATTCAGCTAGGCATGCAAAGTGATTCTAGTGCTACCCATGAAACAACTAAAAGCTTAATTAAAACACTAAAGCTAATGAAGCCAGAGATTTTAAACATTGATATTTATGATCTCGAGGGTAGTAGCTTAATTGATTCAAATAGCGGTAATGTTGTTGATGAGGATTGGTTTATAAGGGCAGATCAAGACCAACCATTGCATTTATTCTCGCCAATTAACCCTACCGATGAAAAATATTTAGTACATTTTTCTAAAGCAATTCCTGTAAACAAGAAAAATGAAAAGGCTATTTTAAGATTGGATATAGATTTCACTGAAATTGTTGATTTAGGCTATAAGATTGATTTAGGTAACAATGGTCATATCCTAATAGTTGATGATGAATACAACCTTATTTATTCCTCTACTGTTCGTTATGTCGAAAATGAAATAGATTTACTTAAGGACATTGTTTTAGGAATTGGAGCCTACGAGCTCGATGGTGATAGATTTACTGTTTCACTTCAAACTATTCCTAATAGTAGATGGAGGGTAGCAATGTTTTATAACACTAATGATGTTGAAACCACCTTAAATAGCTTTATACTTATTCTTTCATTATTTGAAATAGGAGTATTTATTTTAGGTACTTTCGTTATAATTTTAGTTACCAAGAAGCTTACTACTCCTTTAAAAAATCTAGAGCACAAAATGTCTCATATTGATATTAAATATGAAGATGAGAATCCAATGCCTATTAAGGGCCCTAGAGAAATTGTATCTCTTACCGAATCATATAATCTAATGATTGAAGAAATTAAGGGTCTAATAAATCAGGTTAGAGAGGAACAAAAGAATCAAAGAAAGAGTGAGCTTAAGGCTTTACAAAACCAAATAAATCCACACTTCCTATATAATACATTAGATTCTATAGTATGGATGATTGATAGTGATCAAAAGACTGATGCTCAAAATATGATTATAGCTCTAGCTAAGCTATTTAGAATATCAATTTCAAGGGGAAATAATATTATTCCTGTTAAAAATGAAATTGAGCATGTTAAAAACTACCTATATATTCAATCAATGAGATATAAGGATGCCTTTACCTTTGAAATTAATGTAGATGAGGAATGCTATAAATACAAGGTAATGAAGCTAATCCTTCAGCCAATAGTTGAAAACTCAATCTATCATGGACTTAAAAATAGAGTTGACGCTGGCCTAATTGAAATTGAAGGACATATGGAGGATAGTAATCTAATTCTTTCTATAACTGATAATGGCTATGGAATGAGTGAGGAAAAAATCCAAGATTTATATGATAAATTCAACAATCCAGATTTAAACGATGGTGTTGGACTTAAGAATGTATATCAAAGATTAAGGCTTTACTATGGAGAAAAGTCTTATCTAAAAATATTTAGTGAAGAGGATGAATACACTAAAATTGTTATATCAATTCCTGTGGAGGTGATGGATAATGAAGCGTAAATTATTAAGTATTCTTATCCTATGCTCCTTAGCATTTACATTAGTATCATGTGAAAAAGCATCATATAAGATTGGTATATTCCTATATGATGAAAGTGATACCTTTATTTCTTCATTTTCTGAAGAAATAACTACTAGGCTATCTGATAGCTATGATATTAGTATTTATGATGCTAAAAAAAGCCAAAGCATTCAAAATAAGCAAATAATCGAGATGCTAGAGAATGAAAAGCCTAGCGTCATATTAGTAAATATTGTTGATAGACTATCTTCACTTGCATTAATACAAAAAGCTAATAAATACAATACCCCTATTATATTTTTTAATAGAGAGCCAGTAAGCTCAAGCAGCATTGATAATAAAAATATATATTATGTAGGAACTAACCCTGTACAGGAGGGTATAAATCAAGGTATTATGGCTGAAAAGCTAATGAATAACCCTAAAAATATTAATAAATTGATAGATAAAAACAATGATAATAAGCTTCAATGTGTATTCATTCAAGGAGAATCTACACATCAGGATGCAGAAAGACGTACATATTCTTGTATTAGATATCTTCAAAACATGGGCTATGACTTAGATATATTAGCTATGGAAAATGCTGATTGGAACCGTAGCAAGGGTGAAAAGACAATGGAAAATATTTATACCACCTATGGTAACAAAATAGAATTTGTCTTTTCTAATAATGATGACATGGCATTAGGTGCTATAGATTACTTAGCTAACAATAACCTGTTACAGGCTTCAGCAAGCAAGGTTCTTACTCCTTTCCCAATCGTTGGAGTTGATGGTACAAAGAATGGCTTAAGCTATATTGAAAGAAAGCTTTTATATGGAACAACAATTAATGATACAGCTAAACAGGTTAGTGCAATAGAGCTTGTAATTCAGCTTATAAACAAACAAACTACTAGAGATGCTGTAAATGATAAATTTAATTTTTATAAGGATAGCAATTATATTTATATTTCAGGCTCAGCAATAACTGTAGACTAAAAATAAATCCCTGAGTAAGGAGCTAAGTAAACTCCTACTCAGGGATTTTTATTATTTTATTAATCCTTTATAAATTCAACATTTAAGATGTTTACACCCTTCTTAGTTGGTAGATATGATAAATCATATAAACCTCCTAAAAGCTCTATTCTAGACACCTTTTTCTTAATTGCTTTTCCATTGGTTCCATTAG
The DNA here is from genome assembly GCA_020024985.1 of Anaeroplasmataceae bacterium. Classification (GTDB taxonomy): domain Bacteria; phylum Bacillota_I; class Bacilli_A; order Acholeplasmatales; family Anaeroplasmataceae; genus Anaeroplasma. The sequence goes on from JAHHSW010000009.1 coordinate 10,652, forward strand.
AAATGGCTGCACAAATAAACTCACCATTCAAAAATACATTTGTACATCCTTGAGCTGTTTGTAAGCCGTCCATAGTCATCTCGATATAAACAGTGTAAACACCCTTATCTAAATGATTACCCTTAGCTCCACTAGGAATTTTCTTAATTCCAGTAGCATTATCCACTCTATTCATACAATTTGTATTCATTATAAAGTTTAAAATATTTTTAACTGATCTTTGTAGCTCTCCACGAGTTACCTTACCTTCCTCTATTCCGCTGACAAGATTATCATGATTAATATTAACCTCAGCACCAAAATTATCTACTACCTTGTATAAATCATTTTGGGCTCTTATCATTGATGCTAAATCATATTGTGTAGATCCACCCTTACTAATTACATCATTATTTAAAGCCCACCAGTCGGTCATTACAATACCATCAAAGTTCCATTCATGACGAAGTATTGTAGTAATTATATCATAGGTAACCTGGCCATAATATCCATTAATTAGGTTATATGAAGTCATTATAGACTTACAGCCACCCTCCTTAACACATATTTCAAAGGCCTTTAAATAAATTTCTCTTAAGGCTCTTTCAGAAACTATAGAATCTAAATAATATCTATTTGTTTCTTTATTATTGCAGCACATATGCTTAATTGTTGCGAAAACTCCAGCCCTATTTAAGCCTCTAGATTCACTTGCGGCCATCTTACCTGTAAGTATAGGGTCCTCTGACATATACTCAAAATTACGACCATTTAATGGGTGACGATGAATATTAATACCAGGTCCTAATAATGAATCTATCTCATTTCTCTTAACCTCAAGACCCTCATAATAGAATAGATTCTCAACTGCCTCCTGATTCCAGGTTGATGCAAGTAGAGTTCCGATAGGAAGCTGAGTCGCCTTAGCTCCTACATCCATTCTTATTCCAGATGGTCCATCTGAGGTTGCACATGAAGGAATTCCATATTTACCAATTAATTCCTCAGTAACACCACCAAAGCATGAGGTTAGGCCTGGAGTAATTCTAGGGTTACACATACCCTCTCCTCTAATTATCATAGCAAGCTCCTCATTACTTAGCTGAGCAACCATGCTATCCATACTAGCCTTTCCTTCCTTTACATCCTTAAGCTTAATTCCCTTAAAGCCTGTATATGGTATTTCACTAGGTAAATCATCCATTATTCTCTTCTTTAAATCTACAGTATATAATGGAGTGTCCTCATATTCTATTCTATCATTTACTCTCTTTATTCTCTTAAATGGCTTAGAAGGACCTGCAGCCTCATGGCATTTTTCTACAAGTTTAGTCTCCTTAATTTCTAAAGGCTCTTGGAAAATAACTAGCTTATTATCAAGTGATGAATTACCAACATATAGCTTATATATACCGGCCTCTAAAACATACGAGCTCTTAAAGCCTGTCACTCCATTATCATCATAGGTCTTAAATTCATCAATTTCTACCTTAAATTCTAATACTTCACTCTCAGCAGGAGCTAGCTCCTTAGTCTTTTTAAAATCAACTAAGACCTTCTTAGGTCGACCTAGTAGGCCATTTGGAGCCTCTAAAAATAGCTCCATAACCTCCTTTGCCTTATATGCTCCTACATTCTTTACCTCAACTGATATATAGACATATTCATTATCATAGCTAGCCTTAATAACATTATAATCAAAGCTAGTATAGGTTAAGCCATAACCAAATGGATATATAATTCTATCCTCCTTAAAGGTATTTAGATATCTATATCCTACATATATATCCTCACCATAATATTGCTCTGTCTTATTATAGAAATATTCATCTGATGGGTAATCAGCTAAGCTTTTAGCAATACTATCAGTAAGCTTACCACTAGGGCTTACCCTACCACTTAGCATATCACCTATAGCCATTCCACCTTCAATACCACCCTGCCAAACATAAACAATAGCTTTAACAGCCTTTATATCATGAATAAATGAGGTATCTATTATATTACTAACATTTAAAAGAACAATTACCTGATCAAAGGCCTTAGAAACATTATTTAATAATTCCTTTTCATCATAAGTCAAAAGATAACTACCTTCCTCATTTGAATAATCCTTATCCTCGCCTGCAGTTCTACCAATAACAACAATAGCCTTACTATTACGCTCAGCATAATATTTACATAAAGAATATGAAATAGGCATTTCCTCCTGCTTCCATGGATCAGATGCCCAGGTACCACCACCATCATCGTATGGATTTTCCTTTACCCATGCTTCATATAAAGAATAAAGCTCAGTATCAAAATTTACATGATTGTCCTTTAAACCATCAATTAAATTTGTGGTGTATTCTACATTTACTGAACCACCAGAGCCTGTACCAGATCTATATAAATCTATCTGGCATCTGCCAAAAACAGCAACCCTATCATTAGCTAAAAGAGGTAAAGCCTTATCATCATTTTTAAGCATTACCATACCCTCAGGCATAATTTTACGGGCTTCAATAGCAACCTCCTTTAGAGGCACACCAATTAAACTCATTTTTATTGTCAACTCCTTCTTTTTAAAATAAAAAGGCACCAATTAAATCCTTAGATTCAATTGTACCTCTAGTAATTTTATATGTTATCCTTTGAATCGTCGTCTACTTTATTATCATCTGATAAATTTTCTTTCTTTGTAGCTTCCTCATCCTCTAGGAGCTCAGCACAAGCTGTAGAGACATTTTCTGCCTCTACATCAATAACCTCGTTATTACCTTCATTTTTCATAGCATCAAGTACCTCCTGTGGTACATATCTATGCTTTTTGATTACAACAGCAACACAGCCTGATAAAAAAATAATAGCTGCCGCAATAAACATTGATAAAATTGGAACCCAGCCAACATAGTTAATCATGGCTAGCATTGCAAATAATCCAAATAAACCAACTACAGAGGTCCTACTTGTATCTGGCTTAGAAGCTTCATTCTTTAATAAAACATAAACCACTACTCCAGATATTATAATTGTTAGAATTGGCATCAATATAATAAATGCCTTGTATGTGTCATAAAATGAAAGCGGAGTATATTTATAATCGACTACCCTTATCTCAGTAAATTCCACACCATTATAAACCTTTTCTCCCTCAATTAGCCTACCTTTACCATGCTCAATGGTAATTGCATCTCCCTCATAATCTAAAAGCCTTAATACACTAGTATCATTATCATATAGCTCTAAAGAAAAGCTTACATCCTTAAAATTATAAATAGTTGAATTGTTTAATAAAACCTTATATTTTATTACCTTTTCTCCGTTAGCTTCAGCTATTTCATATTTAATATCAGTTGTAACACTATTCTTACTTAGGCTTTCACAGCTTGTTAAGGTTAATAGCATTATAAGCATTAGCATAATAGCCTTTAAAAAATTATTTTTCCTCATTAAATACACATCCTCTTATAATATACCCTTTAATAATCTATATATTAATTATAAAAGATAATTGCTAGATAGGCAATTACACCTATCTAGCTTTTTGTTAATTTCCTTTAATAAAGAAGCTAAACTCTAAATCCTCATTGGCCTTTAGTGAATATTTCTCTAATACTGGTGCTCCCCATGAGTCATCTCCACCAACACCTCTCATAAAGCCACATACCCTTAGGTGGGTATAATGTGGTTCCTTATTTAAATCATGAGTGTGCTTAGCTAGCTCAAGCTCTATAGCACTATATGGTAATACTTGAATATTTAATGGCTTATCATTCATGTATACCTCTAATGAATGATTATCATCTAAGAATAGCTTAGCCTCACGACATTCCACTCTATTACCGCATTCCTGTGGCTCAATATATCTACTTACATTTTCTAAAGTTGTAGTAGTATATCTTCCTAGGCTTACACCTGTTTTTCTATCTGGGTAGCACTCCTCTGGACCAAAGCCATAATAACTAAAGCACTTTACTACGCGAGGAATAGCTAGCCTCATGCCAAATAAGGCTAATTCAGGTAAGCCCTTAGCTCCATAATAATGAGTAGAAACTAAAATGTTACCATCTCCACATACCTTATAGCTAACATCGACCTTATTTCTAGCCTCATTCATTAGCTCATAGGTATAGGTTACTATTAATAGGCCTTCCTTAACCTCAAATTTATATTGCTTGTTAGTATAGCTTAAAAATTGATCTACACTATGCCAAATAGATGAATCTATATTAAATCTATTACCCTTATCATTATCTGTGTTAGCTCTAAAGAAGGTAGGAAGCATGGGCTCCTTAACCCATTCAATTCCATTATACTTAAGAGAAATAATTCCTGCATCTCTTTTTGAGAATAAAACATCAAAGCCTTCACCATGACACCCTATATTTAAATCACTATTTATAATTTTATAGCTATCATCATATCTAACCTCATGCTTATAGCTACCAATTATAGCCTGGCTACAAGAAACTATATGGCCTTTTTTTAGAATTAAATCATCATTCTTTAGTACTGCCTCTACCTTGATAGTATATTCATTATCTAAATCAGTAGGAATGTTTTCTAGCTTATAGCTTCCCTTGCTTAGTGGCTCTACCATTAAATCAAATGAATATTCAGTATATGGATTACCATTTTTTAATACCTTTACTATGAAGCTGTAGCAAGCTGTTGTAATAAATAAATTCTTATTAATAACAGTAACAGTATCACCATTAACCTCCATACGAACAGGAGCGTAGTCCCCCTTCATTTCGGCTACCTTAGGTGAGTCCTCTCTATTACAATATCTTACACCATTACAGCAGAAGCTATTATCATGAGGTCTATCAAAGAAATCTCCACCATAATAGTAATTTCCATCTACCTCAATACCTTGGTCCATATAATCCCAAATAAAGCCACCCTGGTATAATGGATATTTATCCTCAAGCTTAATATACTCATCTAAGCCACCTAAGGAATTACCCATCGCATGAGAATACTCACATGAAATATATGGCTTATCTGGATTATTATTTAAATAAGCCTCAATATCTACTACCTTTGCATACATGTATGATTCCATATCAGTTGAATTTCTAAATTCTCTAACATGCATACAAGATTCATAATGAACAACTCTAGATGGATCAACCTCATTAAAGTAATCATGCATCTTAACTGTGTTAGTTCCTGCCCATGATTCATTACCAATAGACCAAATAACTACTGATGGATGGTTTTTATCTCTTTCATAGGTTTCCTTACATCTATCAATAACTAAATCCTCCCACTCAGTAAGTGAGCCTGGCACATTCCAGGTCGGATCAAATACGTCCATCTTTGTCCAGCTACCATGAGATTCCATATTTACCTCATCAATTAGGTAAATACCATGAATATCGCATAGCTCGTACCAATAGGAATCATTTGGATAATGACTAGTTCTAACAGCATTAACATTGTTAGCCTTCATAAAACGAATATCCTCAAGCATTTCCTCTCTTGTAACATGTCTTCCGCCGTAGCAAGAGAATTCATGACGATTGATTCCTCTAAAGATTATTCTTTTACCATTAATAAGCATAAGCTTATTCTTTATTTCGAAGCTTCTAAAGCCTACATATTCATGAACGAACTCTGATAAGCCATCTTGACTATATACCTCAAGCTCTAAATCATATAAATTTGGCTCCTCACCACTCCAAGGCTTTACCTCTTTTAATAAGGTAGTATAGGTATCTACAAATTCAAATTTCTTAACAAGCTCACCCTTAAATAAAAGCTTAGCCTTTATATTAGCTATGTTTCTTCCCTTTACACTAATATCAAGCTTTCCATCCTGATAATTATTTACTAAAGGTGATGAAATTTTAATATCATCAACATGGGTTCTATCAAGCTTATATAGATAAACATCACGGTAAAGTCCTGTTAATCTCCAATAATCTTGTCCTTCAATATAGGCAGCCTTTGAATATGCAAAGACAACAACAGTTAACCTATTTTCCTTCTTTAAATATTTATTTAAATTAAATCTAGCTGGTAGGAAGGAATCCTCGCTATAGCCTACAAATTCTCCATTTAAATAAACATAAATAGCCATTGAGGCGGCCTCAAATGAAATGTTTATATCCTCATTTAAATTATCTACAGTAAAATCCTTAAAATAAATACCTACTGGAGTTTTAGTTAAATCAATATGCGGTGGGTGAGATACATATGATCCATCCCAAGGATACATTTGATTTACATATTGAGGCTTTTTAGTATATTCAAGCTCAATACAGCCTGGT
>JAHHSW010000090.1 GCA_020024985.1 Anaeroplasmataceae bacterium
GTGTTGGTGAGCAGGGCTCTCGTATTCGTGAGATTGTTAATGCCCTAGGCGGTGAGAAGGTTGACCTTTATAAGTGGAGTGAAAACCCAGAGGAGTTAATTTCTAACTCATTACAGCCTGCAAATGTAACAAAGGTATTAAGTATTGATCCAAAGACTAAGTCATCTGTAGTAGTAGTACCTGATGACCATCTATCATTAGCAATCGGTAAGCAAGGACAAAATGTTCGTCTTGCAGTGCAATCTTGTGGCTGGAAGATTGATATTATGCCTGTAACTGAGGCTTATAATAAGGGTCTTTTAATCTAATGAAGGAAAAAAAGCAAATCCTACGTACCTGCGTATGCTCACGCGAGGTATGTGAGAAGAATGAGCTATTTAGAATAGTAAGAACCCCTGAGCACGAGGTAATCGTTGATTTAAAGGGTAAGGCCAATGGTAGAGGCGCTTATCTTAAGAAGGATAAGGATATTATACTAAAGGCTAAGAAGACTAAGGCTTTAGATAAAAAGCTTGAGGTAGCTGTTCCTGATAGCATTTATGATGAGCTTTTAGGTTTATTATAATGGATAAGATACTTAATAATTTAGGCCTTTGCCATCGAGCTAGAGGCTTAATAAGCGGTGAGGAATTTGTCTGTGAGGGTCTTCAGGCTGGAAAGGTAAGGTATATCTTTTTAGCGAGTGATGCCTCAGACAACACTCAAAAGAAAATATTGAATAAGGCAAAATTTTATTCAGTGGAGGTAAATAAAGAATATACCTCATTTGATATATCACAGGCCATTGGTAAGGTGAATCGAATGGTAATTGGTATAACAAATGAAAAATTCTTAAAAATTTTAAAGAAATAAGGTGATTTTGTGGCTAAAAACAATAAAAAAGAAACAAGAGCTTCAAACATCCCTAATCAAAGGGGAAAGAAGAAACAGGAACCAAAGGAAAAGGGTGTTTTAACCTATAAGGAGGGCATGACAGTTGCTGATGTAGCTACTGGTCTTGGTAAGACAAATGCTCAAATTATTATGAAGCTAATGCAATTAGGTATTATGGCAAACCAAAATCAAACTGTTGATAGAGAAACAATCGAGCTTGTTGCAATGGACTTTGGCTATGAGCTAAAGGATGAGGCAATTACAGATGTTACTAGATTTGATGAGTTTGTAATTGAGGACGATGAGGCATCATTACAATCACGTCCACCAGTAGTAACAATCATGGGTCACGTTGACCATGGTAAAACTACTCTACTAGATACAATCCGTAATTCACGTGTAACTAAGGGTGAGGCTGGTGGAATCACTCAACACATTGGTGCTTACCAGGTTCAAAATGGTGGCTTCCCTATTACATTTATTGATACACCAGGCCATGCTGCGTTTACACAAATGCGTGCTAGAGGTGCTCAAATCACAGATATCGTAATTTTAGTTGTTGCAGCAGATGATGGTGTAATGCCTCAAACTGAGGAGGCTATTGCCCATGCAAAGGCATCTGGCTGCCCAATTATTGTTGCTGTAAATAAGATGGATAAGCCAACTGCAAACCCTGAAAGAGTTATGCAGGAGCTTGCAAACTTTGATTTACTTGCTGAGGCTTGGGGTGGAGATACAATTTTCGTTCCAATTTCAGCCTTAAAGGGTCAAGGTGTTGATGAGCTATTAGAGATGGTTCAGCTAGTTGCTGAAATGAGAGATTTAAAAGCTAACCCTGATAGATTAGCTATCGGTACAGTTATCGAGGCTCAGCTAGATAAGGGTAAGGGTCCAGTTGCAACCTTCCTAGTTCAAAATGGTACCCTAAAGACAGGAGATATCGTTGTTTGTGGTAACACCTATGGTAGGGTTCGTACTATGGAGGACGATAGACATAAGAGATTTACTGAGGCAGGACCTTCTACAGCAGTAGCTGTAACTGGTTTAAATGAGGTTCCTCAGGCTGGTGATAAGTTCATGGTATTCTCTGATGAGAGACTTGCTCGTGATACAGCTGAGGCACGTGCTAATAAGGCTAAGAACGAAGAGGCCTTAGCTCGTAAGGCAACCTCACTAGAGGATTTATTCCAAAATGCTGATAAGGATGCATCTAAGGAATTAAATTTAATTATCAAGGGTGATGTTCAGGGCTCAGTAGAGGCTTTAAAGGCTTGTCTTGAGAAAATCAATGTAGAGGATTTAAAGGTAAATGTTATTCGTGCATCAGTTGGTGCAATTACTGATACCGATGTAGTCCTTGCTGAGGCATCAAAGGCTATTATTATTGGATTTAACGTACGTCCAATGGCTCCTGTTAGAGCTGAGGCTGCAACTAAGGGCGTTGAAATCCGTCTTTATAATATTATTTATAAGGTATTAGAGGATATTGAGGCTGCCCTTAAGGGTATGCTTGCTCCTGAATATGAGGAGGTAGTAACTGGTCAGGCTGAGGTTAGAAGCTTATTTAAGCTTTCTAAGGTTGGTACAATTGCCGGCTGCTATGTAACAGATGGTGTTATTGAGCGTAATTCATTAGTTAGAATTTTAAGAGATGGTATCGTAGTATTTGAAGGAAAAATGGCATCATTAAAGAGATTTAAGGATGACGTTAAGGAGGTTAAGTACGGCTACGAATGTGGTATCACAATTGAAAACTTCAATGATATCAAGGAAGGCGACGTATTTGAGGCTTCTATAATGAAGGAGATTCCTAGATAATGGGTATTAGCTTAAAGAGATTAGAGTCAAACGCTCTAAGAGAATTATCAATTTTATTACGTACCGATGCCAAAAATAAAAAGCTATCTAATGTAACTATCACTGAGGTAAGAATTACTAATGACCTATCATTTATGACAGTTTATTATACCTTCTACCAGGGTGAGGTTGAAAATTATCAAAAGGCTTTAGAGGATTCTAAGGGCTACTTAAGAAGTGAGCTTGCCAGAAAGCTTAAGGCTCGTAAGATGCCAGAATTAATCTTTAAATATGATGAATCATTAGCCTATGGTAATCATATTGATGATCTACTTCAATCAATTAAAAAATAATTTCTATTAAAGGCATATGGCTTTTGCCACGCTACCTAAATAATAGGATAGTAAGTATTAATATTCTTAAGAAGAGAGGAAATTATAAAAATGAGCTGTGATCATAACTGCTCAGGCTGCAAGTCAGCCTGTGATAAAAATAAATCTCTACTTATTCAAACAAACCCTAAAAACCATATTAAGCACATTATTGGTGTTGTATCAGGTAAGGGTGGAGTAGGTAAGAGTATGGTAACTAGCCTTTTAGCTGTTGAGCTTATGAAGCAAGGCAAAAAGGTTGGTATTTTAGACTCTGATATCACTGGCCCATCAATTCCAAAGGCCTTCGGTCTTGGTGATGGTGTTGAGGGTGATGAGGAGCTAATGTACGCTCCAGAAAGTAAAAATGGCATTAAAATTATGTCAGTAAACCTATTAATAAAGGATCCAACTGCCCCAGTATTATGGCGTGGACCAATCCTTGGAAATGCTATTAAGCAATTCTATAAGGATGTATTATGGGGAGAGCTAGATTATTTATTAATAGATATGCCCCCAGGAACAGGTGATGTAGCCCTTACTGTATTCCAATCTATTCCAGTAGATGGAGTAATCATTGTATCAACTCCACAGGATTTAGTTAAGATGATTGTTGGTAAGGCTGTAAGCATGTGTAACCAAATGAAGATTAAGATTGTAGGACTTGTTGAAAACATGTCTTATATGAAGTGCCCTTGCTGCGGTGAGGAGCTATATCCATTTGGACCATCTAAGCTACATGAATGTGCATTTAGCTATGGCCTTAAGGCCTTAACTAAGCTACCAATTAATCCAGATTTAGCAAAGCTTGTTGATAATGGTAAGGTAGAGGAAGCAGATTCTAGTGCCTTAGCTCCTGTAATTAAGGTAATTGAAGAAATGTAATTAATGGCGGTAGCTTATAGGCTACCGCTTTTATTTGCTTTTTGAGGTCCCTTTATGCTAAAATAAAGCTAAAGGTGGCGATAAATTTGAAAATATTAGCACTAGTTGAAAATACATCCTTCTCTGAGCTAAAGCCTAAGCATGGCATAAGCTTCTATATTGAAACCAAGAAGCATAAGCTCTTATTTGACTTAGGCCCTGATAATACTCTTTTTCTAAATGCTAAAAAGCGTAATATAGATTTAAGTCAAGTAGATACAGTTATTATCTCTCATGGGCATTCTGATCATGGTGGAGCCTTGGGTGAATTTTTAAAAATTAATAATAAGGCTAAAATATATGCTCAGCGTGAGGCCTTTGATCCACACTATACTAGTGGCTTTTGCTTAAAATTTAAGTGTGAGCTAGATAGTAGCTTAAAAAATCATCCTCAGGTAGTGCTTTTAGATGGTGATTATAAAATCGATTCAGAGCTCGAGCTATTTGTAGCTAAAAAGCATGATAAGTGCTTTTCTCCAATGAATAACGCCTTATATAATAAGAATGGAAGAGATAATTTCTATCATGAGCACAATTTAGTTATTCATGAGAGTAAGCAGGTTTTAATTATGGGCTGTGGCCATAGTGGGGTTGTAAATATTTTAGAAGCTAAAAATTATCATTATGATTACTGTATAGGTGGCTTTCACTTATTTAATCCAGTAATAAAGAGGACAGTAAGGAAGGAGCTTTTAGATGAAATAGCTAATGAGCTTTCTAAATATAAGGCTACAGGCTTCTATACCTGTCAC
>JAHHSW010000091.1 GCA_020024985.1 Anaeroplasmataceae bacterium
GCTCTTAAATAGCTAGCAGCTACCCTAAACGCATCCTCACCATAGAAATCATCAGCATTAATGATGATGAATGAATCATCAACATAAGGCTTAGCTGCTAAAATAGCCTGGGCAGTACCTAAAGGCTTAACTCTATCCTTAGGTAGGGTATAGCCCTCTGGGATTAAATCTAATGATTGGAAGGCATATTTAGTTAGAATCTTATCCTCTACTCTTTTACCTATTGTATTCTTAAATATTTCATAATTTTCTTCCTTAATTATGAATATAACCTTATCAAAACCTGCTCTTTTTGCATCATAGATAGAATAATCTATAATAAAATTACCATATTTATCAATTGGCTCTAATTGCTTTAAGCCACCAAAGCGTGAGCCCATACCGGCTGCTAATATAACTAAATCCATTACAAGTTCCTCCTCTAGTAACATTTTTATTAGTCAATAATAATAATATTATACCAAATAATAATACAATAACAACCTTAAAACTAGGCTTTAAACATAAAAGAACCGATTTTGTGTAACAAATGTAGCATTTGTGGAAATTTCACTAGCCCAAAATAAATAAGTGGAGCATTTTAGCTCCACTAGATTAATGTCTAAATATAATTTTTCCAGTCTTATAATCCATATAATCAATTATGGCAAGGCTCTCTAGCTGGTATCCCATTTCTCTTATGCTTCTACCACCATCCTGGAAGCCCTTCTCAATAACTATACCAATGCCCTCTACCTTAGCTCCAGCTTGATTACAAATCTCAATTAAGCCTCTTAAGGCACAGCCATTAGCTAAAAAGTCATCAACTATAATTACATGATCATCCTTATTTAAAAACTTCTTAGATACAACTACTGTATTAGTAGTCTTATGAGTAAATGAATCAACAGATGCCTGATATAAATCACCATCTAAATTTAAGGTCTTTGTCTTTTTCGCAAAAACAAGTGGTACATTATAGCTATAGGCAAGCATAGTACCCATGGCAATACCTGAGGCCTCAATAGTAAGAACCTTAGTTACCCTCTTACCCTTAAAGCTTTCCTTCCATTCATTACACATATCGTGTAAAAGGCTAGTATCTATTTGATGGTTGATAAAGCTATCAACCTTTAAAATATTACCTTCCTTAATTACACCATCCTTAAGTATTCTTTCCTCTAATAATTTCATTATCCCTTAACCTTATACCTTTAATTTATTAAATACAAATAAAGAAGCCGATAACTGCACAAATGACTCCAAATACTATACCAGCTACTACCTCACTAAACTTATGACCAAGTAGCTCCTTTAATTGACCATTCTTACCATAGCCAATCTCTTCCTTTTCCTCATCTGTTAGAACTGCTATTCTATTTAGTATTTTCGCATGCTTAGACGCCTCAAGCCTAACACCCATAGCGTCATGAATTATTATAGCCGCGAATACGCAGGCTACAACAAATGACCATTCAAGGCTTCCGTTTTCATGCCACTGGAATAAGCCCATTGAAACACATAGGGAAATACAAAACGCACTATGTGATGATGGAAAGCCTCCTGTTGATACAACTACACTTAAATCTAGCTTTCTATGCTTAATAAAGTAGGTTAATATTTTAACAACCTGAGCCAATAGCATTGTTAAAAAGCTTATAATTATAGTTTGAACTGGTCTTGAGGTTATAAATGATTGAAATGATAAAAACATATTAATCACTACTCCTCATCAATAACATTTACTACTTCAATAACCTCTGGTACATAGGCTGTAAGTAATGACTCAATACCATCCTTTAGGGTAACATCAATTGCGCTACAGCCAAGGCATGCACCTAGCATCTTTATATAAACTACTCCGTCCTCAAATTTAACAAATTCTAAATCTCCACCCTCACTATTTAGATATGGGCGAATCTTATCTAAAACCTGCATTATCTTTCTTTCTACATTATCCATAATTAATCCTCCTATCTATCAGCCTGTGGCTTATTATGGTTTTTATTCTTATTCTTCTTTTTATTAGCCTTTTGCTGATTAGAATTACTATTACTATTATTAGTATTCTTTTTATTAGGCTTATTACCTCCATTAGGCTTGTTAGGCTTCTTAAAGCTTTCCTTCTTAGTAGGATCAAAATCAGGTGAGGCAGAAACATAGGTTGAAATTTCTACCTGTGGCTCTGGCTTTATATCCTTTGAGCCCTGCTTACCTGAGCCCTCACTTTCCTTAATAGCTTCCTTTAAATCCTCTGGAAGCTCTCCCTTTGGAATTGAGTTCATCCTAGCTGGATTAATAACAATATTAGGCTTATTCTTCTTACTAGTTTCTAAGACTAAGCTTTCCTTATCAAAATTTTCCTTAACAATTGGAGTTATAAGTGGCTTTTCCTCCCTTGGCTCTAGCTCCTTCTTATTAAGTAGCTTATTATACTCCTCCTCAGTTTTAATTCTTTTAAGAATATAATAAGGACAGCCAAAGGCACAGCTTACCTCCAAATAATTATCTATTTGAGCAAATGGAGCCTTACTCTTCATATCTACATCAAAGCCCTTAAGCCTAAGAATTCCTGATGAGATATCTCCAACTATATACATATACTTGTCAAAGCATTCCTCGATATACTTATCAATAAATGCTTCCTCATTAAAGGCATCTCTATAATTTCTTTGAATTTTATACATGCCCTTTACACATTTAAACACCATATAAATCACCAATAACATTATATACTATTTAATTCCATAAATAAAGTTAACATAAATTATTTTTAATTAAATACCTATAAAGCCCTTCTATACCCATTAATATATCATCCCTAGTCTTAATAAAGTTACCTGTATACCAGGGATCACTAATATCTCTATTTAAGCCTGCATACTCTAATAGCAAATGACATTTATTAAGGGGATCATCACCTATAAACTTTCTCATATTATATAAATTATATGAGTCCATATAAATTATATAATCAAAGCTCTTATAATCCTCCTTAGTCATTTGTCTTGCCCTTTTTTTAGAATAATCTATATTATAGCTATCTAAAATCCTAGCTGTACCATAATGTACAGAGTTTCCTATCTCCTCACGAGAGGTTGCGGCTGATTCAATATAAAAGCTATCATCCTTACCCATTTTTAAAACATAGTCCTTAAATAAAAACTCAGCCATCGGAGATCTACAAATATTTCCATGGCACACAAATAAAATCTTAACCATAAATACCTCTTATTTTATTAAAGGACTAGCCAAAGCTAGTCCTCAACTAAACAAACACATTCACAGGCTAATGCCTCTCCTCTACCGATAAAGCCCATACGCTCATGGGTAGTAGCCTTAACGCTAACCATAGATCTATCTATTTCTAGTATAGAGGCAATAGATTCCTGAATTCTTAATCTAATTGGATTTATCTTAATAAATTCCGAATAGATTGTTAAATCTAAATTATTTAAATGATAGCCTAATTTCTTAACCCTCATATAGCATTCCTTTAAAATAACCTTAGAATCCATACCTAGGGTTTTATCGCTATTATCGGGATAAAAGGTACCTAAATCACCTAAGGCTAGGCTACCAAGAAGTGACTCAGCTACCGCATGTAAAACAACGTCTGCATCACTATGGCCTAAAAGCCCAAGCTTAGCTCCTTCAATTTTTACCCCACCTAGTATTAAAGCTCTTCCCTCTACTAGCTTGTGGGTATCCCATGCGTGTCCAATTCTAATCATATTTATTACCAATTACCTTTGCTAGGGTGTAGTCAAGAGCGGTAGTTATTTTAAAAACCTCCTCATTGGCTAGCACTAAATTTATTTTTACTTCCTTATGATACTCTTCAATTAAGGACATATCATCTGTAAAGCTAATACCCTCATTAATTCCCTTAATATAGGAATCTAATAAAATATCTCTAGGTCCACATTGTGGGGTTACAGCCGCTATTAGCTTAGACCTATCTAGGGTAGTAAGGGTACCATCATTTACCTTAATAGTATCCTTAAGCGGTAAATAGCATAAGGCTGCCTCATTTCTAGGTATATTATTAATAATACTAGAAATAACCTCCTTAGCTATAAATGGTCTTGCTCCATCGTGGATTAATACATAATCCCCCTTAGCGCATTTTAAGCCATTTAAAACACTATGCCCTCTAGTCTCTCCACCTACTACAACCCTGCAGTAGCTAGGAAGCTTATTTTTAAAATATTCATACTCAGTATCCTTAACAACACAAATAACCTCATCTACTAGACTATGAAATACCTCAATTGAATACATATAAATAGGCTTATTATTAATTTCAAGAAGAATCTTATTCTTATTCATTTTCATTCTACTACCACTACCGGCTAATAGAATAATCGCACTATACATTAATTAATCACCCCAAAAACTTATAATCTAATATCAAATCAAAGCTATCTGTATTTATATCCATGCTTCCATATTCCTTATAGCAAATGCCAAGCTTCATTCCCTTATAGCCCTCTAAATACCTATCATAATAGCCCTTACCATAGCCAACACGTCTATTACCCTTACTTATACAAACACAGGGTATTATGAAGCAATCTATTAAATCTCTAGCTATAATATCCCCATCTACTGGCTCATAGGTATTAAATACCCCCTTAGTAAGCCTATCACTATAGGGCTTAAAGGAAATTTCTTCTCTTGTTATAGGTAGATAAAAGCTTTTATCACTATAATAAG
>JAHHSW010000092.1 GCA_020024985.1 Anaeroplasmataceae bacterium
AGCTCACCAATAGCAACTGATACACCACCAGCACCAAAGTCATTGCTCTTCTTAATTAATCTTGTTACCTCAGGACGGCGGAATAAATGAGAAATCTTTCTTTCCTCAGGGGCATTACCCTTTTGAACCTCACTAGAGCATAAATCAATACTCTTAGTGTTGTGCTCCTTACTAGAGCCTGTTGCACCACCGATACCATCACGACCAGTTCTACCACCTAAAAGTAGGATAATATCTCCAGCCTCAGGTGAATCACGTCTTACTGCATTAGCAGGTGAAGCACCAACTACAGCACCTACCTCTAATCTCTTAGCTACATAATCATCATGATAAATTTCTCTTACATGAGTTGTAGCAAGACCAATTTGGTTACCATAAGATGAATAACCATGAGCTGCCTTAGTAGATATAATTCTTTGAGGAAGCTTACCCTTAATTGTATCCTTAACATCAAGGTAAATATTACCAGCACCAGTTACTCTCATAGCCTGGTAAACATAAGCTCTACCTGATAGTGGGTCACGGATAGCTCCACCTAAGCAGGTTGAAGCACCACCAAATGGCTCAATTTCAGTTGGGTGGTTATGTGTTTCATTCTTAAACTGTAATAGCCACTTCTCATCCTTACCATCTACATCTACAGTTACGAAGATTGAGCAAGCATTGTTCTCCTCGCTCTCCTCTAAATCATTAAGCTTACCAATTTTCTTTAGGTATCTAGCACCAATACATGCTAAATCCATTAGGCATAGCTTTTTATTCTCTCTATTTAGGTCCTCACGAATATGATGGTATAGCTCTAGGCTATCCTCCATCTCACTCTTCATGAAGCTTTCATCAATTTTAATTTCAGTTAGAATTGTACCAAAGGTTGTATGTCTACAGTGATCTGACCAATAGGTATCAAGAATTCTAAGCTCTGTTTCTCTTGGGTCTCTACCTTCCTTAGTAAAGTACTCAACAACGCATCTTAAATCGTCCTTGTTCATAGCAAGGCCCATCTTCTTGCAATAGCCCTCAAGCTCACTATCAGCCATCTTAGTAAAGCCCTCTAGAATAGGTACTGGCTTAATCTCAGCCTTCTCCATATCACTTAAAACATTTAAATCCTTCTCACGAGATTCAACCTTGTTAATTAGATAGTGCTTAATTCTTTCTAAATCACTATCTGTGGTATTATCATCAAGAATAATGATTTTACCAGATCTAATATTAATATTTGCGGTTGGATCAATTAGCTTACAGCAATCAATTGCTGATGAGGCTCTTTGATCAAATTGACCAGGTAGGAACTCAATAGCAATATATTTCTTACCATCAAGGGCTAGAGTATCAGTTACATTATCAGTAACAATCTCACCAAATACCTGATATCTGCTCTTCTCTAGTAATTCACTAGTAAAGCCAAAAAGATCATAAACGTTAATGTAGCGAACGTTCTTTAGCTCTAGGCTTAAATTTAAATTGAGCTCGTTTTGTAATGATTTTGCTTCCACTTGGAATTTAGGAAGCTTTTCAACATAAATTCTAAAGTTCATAGTCTTCTCCTCAAAATATTAATTATTTAATGCTTAAAAAACAAAAAAGCAGCGCGTTAAAAAACACCCTGCTTAAAAAAGCATTATAAAAGCACCATTAAAAAATGGATATCCTATTGAATTTGCTTGCATCATAGATAATCTCATGTTAACTCCGATCCAAGTAAGTCCCTATAAAATCTTTGGTAGTCCTAAATTTAAGGTTTAGGGTAGAGACTTGCTTACCATATTAAAGCTATTATACCAAAAATCATACACAACACATTCTAGCATAAAAAGTCACTTTCGTAAACTATGAAATTATATTTTGTACACAAAATAACCAAAATTGGAGAGAGTTTAGCATACTTTGCTAGTTTTAATTTTACGAAATAAAAAGAAGCTCAAATTAATGAGCCTCTAATTATATCTATTTGGTTAATTAAGCCTTGTTTACGCTACCAAACATTTCCATCTTGATTCTAACGATTTCCTTGATACCTTCGAAACCTGGAGCTAAAAGCTTACGTGGATCGTAACCCTTACCCTCAAGGTCCTTACCAGCCTCGATGTACTTTCTTGTAGCCTCTTGGAAATATAATTGGCACTCAGTGTTAACGTTGATCTTGCAAACACCTAAAGAGATTGCCTTCTTAATCATATCCTCAGGAATACCTGTACCTCCGTGAAGTACTAATGGCATACCTTGGCACTTAGCCTTAATTGCAGCTAAAGCCTCGAAATCAAGACCTTGCCAATTTGCAGGATACTTACCATGAATGTTACCGATACCAGCTGCTAGCATATCGATTCCTAAGCTAGCAATCTTATAGCACTCCTCTGGATCTGCAACCTCACCACGACCGATAACGCCGTCCTCTTCACCACCGATAGCACCAACTTCTGCTTCAACAGTGATTCCCTTTGAGTGAGCTAAAGCAACGATTTCCTTAGTCTTCTCAACATTCTCTTCGAATGGGAAATGAGAACCATCGAACATGATTGAAGAATAACCAGCTGCGATAGCCTTCTTTGCTCCTTCATATGTACCATGGTCTAAGTGTAGAGCTACTGGAACTGTAATGTTCATAGACTCGATCATAGCCTTAACCATTGCAGCTACTACAGTATATCCTGTCATATACTTGTTAGCTCCCTCTGAAACACCTAACATAACTGGTGAGTTTAATTCTTGTGCTGTTTGTAAAATAGCCTTTGTCCATTCAAGGTTATTGATATTGAATGCACCAACTGCATAATGGCCTTCTCTAGCCTTCTGCATCATTTCTTTTGCATTAACTAATGGCATATTATTAAATTCCTCCTATATTGATTTTATACCTACCCTTATTATAAATTATACACCTATATTTTTTCAATATGAAAGCGTTAAATACTGACTTTCTTCTTTAAAAATTTATACATTTGTCGGTTTTGTCAGCATATTATACTACTTTTGAGTATGAAAAAGGGACTGAGCTAATCAATCCCTTAATTTATTCAATATGATTTATTAATTATGAGTATTTGTATCCTTTACAACAACGTCGTGTGCGCCACCCTCAACAATACTTACACCACTTACTAGAGTAAGCTTTGCCTTCTTTTGAAGCTCAGGAATAGATAGGGCACCACAGTTACACATTGTATGCTTAATTTTTGATAGAGTAGTTGCTACATTATCATGAAGTGGACCTGCATATGGAACATATGAATCAACACCCTCAACGAATGAAAGCTTCTTTGCACCACCAAGGTCATATCTTTGCCAGTTACGTGCTCTAGCTGAGCCCTCACCCCAGTACTCCTTCATATAGCTACCATTAACTAAAATCTTATTAGTTGGAGACTCATCAAAACGAGCAAAGTATCTACCTAGCATACAGAAATCACATCCCATTGCTAGAGCTAATGTGATATGGTAGTCATGAACGATACCACCATCTGAGCAGATAGGAATATAAATACCAGTCTCCTCAAAATATTCATCTCTAGCCTTTGCTACATCAATTACAGCTGTAGCCTGACCACGACCAATACCCTTAGTCTCTCTTGTAATACAAATTGATCCTCCACCGATACCAATCTTAATAAAGTCAGCACCTGCCTCAGCTAGGAAGCGGAAGCCATCTCTATCAACTACGTTACCAGCACCAATCTTAACTGTATCACCATAGTGCTCTCTTACCCACTGAATAGTTTTTCTTTGCCACTCAGTGAAGCCCTCTGATGAATCAATACATAATACATCAGCACCTGCTTCAATTAATGCAGGAATTCTTTCTGCATAATCACGAGTATTAATACCAGCACCTACAATATATCTCTTATGGCTATCAAGTAGCTCAAGAGGATTTTCCTTATGTGAAGCATAATCCTTTCTAAATACAAATGATTGTAAGCAGCCTCTACCATCAACGATAGGTAAGCTATTTAGCTTGTGCTCCCAAATAATATCATTTGCTTCCTTTAGTGTTGTACCAACAGGTGCAGTCACTAGCTTAGAAAGTGGAGTCATGAATGTAGATACCTTAGTATCTGGAGACATTCTTGAAACTCTATAATCTCTACTGCTTACTATACCAACAAGTTTACCATTGCTTGTACCATCCTCTGTAACTGCTACAGTAGAATGACCAGTTTCCTCCTTAAGCTCTAAAACATCAGCTAAGGTTGCCTCTGGAGCAATATTAGAATCACTTACTACAAAGCCTGCCTTGTAGTTCTTAACTCTTCTAACCATTGCAGCCTGATTCTCAATTGTTTGAGAACCATAGATGAATGATACTCCACCCTCCTTTGCAAGTGCGATAGCCATAGTATCATTACTAACGCTTTGCATGATTGCAGAAATTAGGGGAACATTCATTGAAATACTAGGCTCCTCACCCTTCTTAAACTTAACAAGAGGTGTCTTTAAAGAAACCCTATCAGGAATACAATTTTCATCTGAATAACCAGGAACCAATAAATACTCACTAAATGTATGAGATGGTTCGTCATAATAATAAGCCATAATTATCCTCCAATATTTATAAATTTTAATCATTTTAACACTAACTTTTCTATTAATCAAGTGCCTAAAACTAAAATTATTCCCTCTTTTAGCC
>JAHHSW010000093.1 GCA_020024985.1 Anaeroplasmataceae bacterium
AAATGTAGATAATGCTTAGAGCCATTAACATCTACCATACACTCGAATGATTTATTACTCTTAATAGATTTCATAATAGGCTCATCAGTTTCAACATTAATAAAGCCACTTACATCCAAAAGCTTGGCTGAGCCATACATCTTTTTAAAGGTTTTATTAGTAAATATGACCTTACCACTTGGATCTATTCTAATAACAACTGACATAGTTGCCTCTACTGCATGTCTATCAGCACGTAAAAGCTTTGAAGCCTTACGGCAGCCTAAAATTAATAAAACAAGCATAGCTATACTAACTAAAACAGTTGAAACAAAGAAAACCCAGGCCTGAGTCTTTATCCAGGAAATTCCTAAAATTGGATTAGTAGTTGAGGTTATAACCGCAATAGTAAAGCCTGGAAGTATTTCATCACCGCTAATAATACATTCTCCATCAGCTAGCTTATAAATTGTATTAAGGCTGACATTACTATTATCTATAAAGCTATCGCTATTTAAATTAGGCATAGGTATATTAACCTTAAGTGGTCCATCTATTAGATTTGTAAACCTAACATATCCTACGCTTTCAGCATTTTTCTCAAATATAATAACTCCCTTTTGAGGATTACTTCTAGAATAAATATCAGATATACTAATTTGACCTAAAAAGCTTAGCATTTTATCCATAGATACTCTTACTACTAGTCGGCCATTAGTTCCTAATTCACTATCTGTTTCCTTAATGAAATAAAAATAATGGTTTGGATCATTACTCTCACCGCCGGTTTTACCCTCAATCTTATAGCGTGGAGCTAAAACTACATTTAAAGGGTTCTCATCATATAAGGCATCAAAATTACTTTGAGCATCCTTTTGTGAGCAATTAGGAAGCTCTACGGCCTTATTTCTAAGCATTTTATCATCATAGTCCTCTAAAAATAAATTATAGGTTTCAGTTATCTTTCCCTCTACTAGGCTTTCTGTTGACATAACCATTTCAGCATTAATTGCCTTCATTGATTTTAAAACCCTACCACTCTCTATCGAGGTATAATAGCTAAAGGCTATACCTGCATATGAAATTATTATAATAATACTGGCTAATATATACCATCTTAAATCTCTTAACCTCACAGCAATACCCTCCTATAGAAAAAAATAGCTGCCACTGACATAATAAAAGGAATGACAGCTGGCAGCCATTTTAAAGGCCCTTTAGCTTTGCGTCACTAGATTTCTCTAGTTTTGCCATTAGCATTAATGTTTTTGTATATAAATATTATATATTTACTTTCAAGCTTAGTCAATAAAATAACCAGTTAAACCCGCGATAAATATAAAAAAATGGATAGAAATAATCTATCCACCTCTAATTATATTTTCTTTACCTGATCAATTTGAATATCCATTGGAGTATATCTACCTAAGAAATCAACAAGTACAGTAAGAGTCTTCTTCTCTAAATTGATTGCAGAAACCTCTAAAATCATATCCTTGAATGAACCATCTAATACCTCGACCTTATCGCCAACCTCGATATCAAACTTAGGCTCAGTAACCATACCTAGCTTACGTAAAATTTCATCCATCTCGCTCTTAGCAACTGGAACTGGCTTTGTACCACCACCAGATGAACCTAAGAAGCCTGTTACCTTTGGTGTATTACGAACCATGAACCAAACGTCCTCGTCCATTTCCTTACCAACTTCCATCTCTACAAATACGTACCCTGGGAAAATCTTATTAACCTTTTGCTTCTTATTCCCCTTCTTATCAACAACCTCTTCAATTTCCTCTGGTACTAATACCTGGTAAATTAAATCCTGCATGTTGTAAGATTCTCTACGACGCTCAAGGTCGGTTTTAACTGAATTTTCATATCCAGAATATGTTGTTACAATATACCATCTTTTCATAATCTAACATCTCCTCTTTTAGAAAATCATTCTTAAAATTTCTGATATAAAGGTATCATATAATAAGAATAATAATGTAAAGATAATAATAAATAGGAATACTCTTATAGTATCAGCTAGGAATTTATTTGGCTTTAACCAAGTAATCTTCTTTAGCTCTGGAAATGCAGGCTTATAGAATGGATAAACTGCATATAATAATCCCGCACCAGCAATTGCTACTAAAATCCAAGCAAATACCTTTGGATAATCACCAATAACAGGGAAGTTATCCTTTACAACAAGTGTTCCGCTTAGCATTAAGCAGCCTAGTAATAGGGTAATAAGTGAAACAATTACGAAAACGTAGTTTTCCCACTTATGCTCTTCCTTTAGGTACTCAGCAATACGGTTAATACCTAATGCTTCGTTCTTAGCCTGCTTCTTTTCAATTTGCTTCTTAATTTTTTCCTCTACCTCGTCCTTAACAGAATCCTGTTGAACGGGAGTTTCTGTAACCTCTTCAGTTACCTTCTTTTCTTCAGCCATCTATATAGCCTCCTTATCTAGTTTCTTTATGAATTGTATACTTGTTACAAGTCTTACAATATTTTTTTAATTCAATTCTTTCAGTGTTTTTTTGAGGATTTTTAGTTGTTGTATAATTACGACTTAAGCATTCCTCGCATACTAAAATAACTTTAGTTCTCATGATTATTCACACTCCTAAATCCAAAATAAAAAACCTTTTTAAGGTCTATGTCAATTTTAAACTAATTTCAAGTATTAGTCAATAGCAAATGACCTTTTTACATTAGAAATAATCTTATTGTAAAGAGTATATATTCTAGAATATTTATAATTATATTTTATACAAAAGGCTCTAATTGATAAATTGCCAATAATACACTCATTAAAAATATCAATTTCAAGCTCACTATCACAATATCTATAGGCCTTATGCACATTTACAAGCTCCTGCCTACCTATAAGATTAAGGCTAGAATTTTCCTGTAAAATAGGCATATTATAATACTCCTCATTGGTTAGCTTATAAAGCCTTCGACGTAAAGATACATAAAAATATGTATAAAAGGAAGCTGTCCCATCTGGGTTATACCATTCTAGACAGTTCATAAAAATCATTCTTCCCTCTTGAATTAAATCTAATACCTTATCCCCATAAGGATATATTCCTCTAGCAACCTTATTAATAAGACAATCATACTTATTATAAAGTATATCTAAGGCCTCTGGAACACCCTCCTTAATTAGGTAAAGTAATTTATAATCATTATATTTAGTAAAGTTATTCACTATCCCTATTCATAAGCATTGCTAGAACAATTCCTGCACTAACAGAGGCATTTAAGCTATTTACATGGCCTACCATTGGAATAGTAATAAGATAATCACTTTGATTAACTAATGTCTTACTCATACCAAAGCCCTCTGAGCCAATTATTACCGCAAGCCTTAGGCTAGGATCGATATCCTTGCATTCAACTGTACCCTTTGCATCAGTTCCACAAATCCAAAAGGCCTGAGCCTTTAGCTTAGTTACAGCTGTTAGTAAGCTATTTACATACATAATCTTAGTATGCTCAATTGCACCAGTTGAAATATGAGCTACTGTCTCGTTTACCATACAGCTTCTATTCTTTGGTAATATTACTAAATCATAGCCAAAGGCATCAACGCTACGAAGAATTGCCCCTAGATTATGAGGATCCTGAATACCATCAAGTATTAGGATTCTTTTAGCATTAGAAAGCTCATTTAAATAAGACTCATCATATATTTTATAATCCTCTCTAATGGCAGCATAGCCCTGATTTTGAGTAGTATACTCCCTATCAAGCTTTTCCTTAGCTACTATTTTATAATCATAGCCATTTTTAGAAAGAATATCACAAATATTCTTATCCTTCTTTGCTACAAAGTCTGATATAAGGACTGTCTTAAGCTTAGCCTTAGCTCTAATAGCCTCATATATACAATTTTTTCCATAAATTTTAATCATGATAGTCACCCTTTAGTCAAATATATTATAACATAAGAAATTAAATTTTAAAATTAATCTTCCATCTCTTTTGTTTTTCTTACTCGTATTACATAATTATGAATTCCATATATTAACACTAAATATATGAATACAATAATTAAACCAACCCCCATATACCAATATGAATGAGGTAATATATTATAAAATGCTGTTAAAATCGCATTAGATGGCTCTAAGGTAGCCATATAATTAACATGCACTACATCACCAACCCAGTTTAGTACCTTATTGGCCTCACAATATGAATTTATACCTAAATTTATAAAATGTACTGCTGTATAAAGAATTATACCAACTGCTAGTGTTGTTGGTAAATATTTAATATCTAAATCACTTAAGTCAAGTGTAAATATTAGTATTGGTAGGCCAAAGGCTAAAACCATTGGGAAATAATAAAAAATATTAGTTAAAGAAAAATATCCAGCCTCAGGACCAGTACTAAAAATCAAACCTACTGCTGCCGCTAAAACATTTAATAATAATAAATTGGCCGGACCCTTTCTTGGGAATATTATAACAAATGGCATAATTAAAAAGCCAATGTCAGTTATATTAAGTGGCAAATTTTCAAGAGGTGAATGATATATTATTAAATTATAGATTATTGCAGAAACTCCAAATAATGAAAGTATAAACAAAACGATAGTCTTACAT
>JAHHSW010000094.1 GCA_020024985.1 Anaeroplasmataceae bacterium
GATTTTAAAGGGGTCCATTTTTCTAGGGCTTACTAAATTCTCACTTCCAATTCTATTATCTTTAATTCTTCAGGCTCTATATGGAGCCATTGACCTATTAATGGTTAGCCACTTTGCTGATGAGGCTTCTATATCAGCAGTATCAGTAGGCAGTCAAACTATGTCGATTGTGACTGGTATAATAACTGGCTTATCTACAGGTATTACTGTCCTAATAGGAGAGGCTATAGGCGAAAGGAATCATAAAAAGGGTAGATTAGCTATTGGCTCTAGTATTTATATACTAATACCATTAACATTAATTCTTACGCTTCTGCTTACAATATTATCAGTACCTATAAGTAAGGCCCTAGACGCCCCAGAGGATGCTTTAGAGCTAACTAGTAGCTACATATTTATTTGTGGTATAGGTACTATCTTTATTGTTAGCTTTAATACATTACAGGCTATATTTTGTGGTATGGGCAATAGTAAAACCCCTTTACTATTTGTCTTCATTGCTGCCTTAGTAAATGTATTATTAGATTATTTATTAATTGATATTCTTAATATGGGAGCGACAGGTGCCGCAATAGCTACTATTATAGCTCAGGCAGCCAGTGTCATTTTCTCCCTAATAATGCTAAAAAGGAAGCTACCATTTAAACTAAACAGGGAGGTATTTAAGCCTAATTTAGAAATAATTACTTCTATTTTAAGGCTTGGCCTACCACTAGCTATCGTTAGAATGGCTAATGAGCTTTCCTATCTTATTGTCCTAGGCTTTGTTAATAGGCTAGGAGTAAAGGCCTCGGCTGGAGTTGGTATAGCTGAAAAGCTAATCCTCTTCATCCTTTTAATACCCCAAGCATATATGCAGTCTATTTCTACATATGTTGCTCAAAATAACGGGGCAGGGAACAAAAAAAGAGCTAATAAGGCCCTTTGGATAGGAATGCTATCATCATTCACTATGGGTACAATTTTAGGTATGACTACTATAATAAGAGGAGATCTTCTTTCTATGATATTTGTTCACGATGAGGAGATTATAAGCCTAAGCCATACCTTCTTAAAATCATCCTCTATAGAAACTATTATTCTTTCTATAGTCTATGCATTCCTAGCCTTCTTTAACGGAACAGGCCATACAACCTTTGTTATGATTCAGGGTGTACTCGGAGCCTTCCTAATCCGTATTCCATATGCATACTATCAAGCAACAAGACCAAATCCATCTGTATTCAATATTGGTATGGCTGCAGCTTACTCTGCATTATTTATGCTAATAAGTGCGTTTATTTACTATATCATTATAATAGTAAGGATTAAAAAGCATAATAGAATGCATTTAAGCGATAGTTAATAATAAAGGAGTTATATTCGTTTTTTGAATATAACTCCTTTTCTATCTTTATTTAAATTATTTAATATAGCTTTCAATTAAAGCTCTAATTTGCTCAATATAATCAGTAATTAATAGCTTAGTTTGCTCAATATAGCTAGTAATCAAATCCATAAAGGCTTCAGTGCTTCCTGATATTACATATAAATATCCTAAGAATATTGCTAAAGCTATTATGATTAATAATAGAATAGCTCTTACAAAGCTTACCTTAGCTTGCTTACCAACACCAAATAATAGGCCAAGCCAATAAATTAAGTTAACGATTGGAATAATAGATAAAATATAAAATCCAATCCATGAGCCAACACTAGTATAATATTTTGATTTTTTAGCAGTTATTTTCCCTTCACTTCTCATTTTTACACCCTTCCATCATAACATATCTATTAGTAACTATTATAAATAGCCTTTTCTTTATATTAGATAAGATACAATTTTAGGCGTTTTTTTTCAAAAAAATAAAAAAATATCTCTAAATTTTGAAAAATAAGTAATTTAAAATAAAATTTTTAATTACTTCTCTTCTCTACTCTAGAGATATTATATATAAATTTGGCTTATTTATCTAAAAATTCAATTATCTTGGCCATAACCTTATTATCAAGCTCACCCATTTTTTTAAAATCAGCCTGACGCTTATAGGCTACTAGCTCCTCATTTTCTAATTTTTTACAGGTTGATAAATATTCATTCATATAATCAACTGCCTCCTTTGAATAATTAGGGTTATGACACCTATCAGCATTAATAAGGAAGCTAGCCTTTAAATCCTTTTTCATTAAATAGCCTGTATTAAGCTCATAATTTATCATAGGATCATTTTTTGAATGTAATATTAATACACTACCCTTAAAGCCCTTTAAGCTTACTAAAGCCCTTTTTAAGCCATGCTTACCACATTTTATTTTCTCTATAAGCTCAATAAATGGTATCAATATATAAAGTGGCTTTGCTAGTAAGCCCCTTAGCAAGGCATTAACTGATCTAAATGGGGCAATAGCTACAAGCTTACTAATATCCTTATGAAAATAAGGAATATTAAGAGTAGCATAGCCTCCCCAGGAATGACCAACCACATAAATAGCTCTGTCCTTAAGGCTTGGATTACTTTTAATGTAGCTTATTGTGCTATCAAGAGCCTTTAGGCTACCTGATAAGCCTAAAATGCTTTTACCATCTGAGGTATCTACTCCAGTATGGTTTATGGCAATTACCTCATAGCCAGCCCTTGCTATAGTGCATATATCCTGATTATAGGCATCAACATTACACCACATACCATGAGAAAAAACTACAATTGGGCTTTTACTATATTTATCATAATTATAGTCATAGCCTCTTAGAGTATTTTTACCACACTTGATTTCTAATGCTCTTCTATTTATATTAAAATCTGAGCTACTATAATACCTAACAAGTGGGTCCTTAGTAAATCTCTTACCAAAAAGCTTATTATGAGCAATAAGGCTTATTACTAGTAGCACTATAAATAAAATTATAGCTACTACTAAAACAATTATTAAGGCCATCATAATTATATATTCCTTTTATAAATATCTACAAGGCCATGTAGAGTTAAATTCTTATCTAGGATAATTTCATTTTCACAGAATGGAATTATAACCTTTGATAAGCCACCGGTAGCCACAACAACGGCATTAGGGCAATTCATCTCACGCTTAATTCTATTAACCATACCATCAACCTGTGAGGCTGCCCCAAAAATAACTCCTGATTGAATACACTGAATAGTGTTAGTAGCTATTACTCCCTTAGGAGGTACCATTTCTACATTTGGAAGTAAGGCCGCATTATTAACGAGGGCCTTCATAGAAATAGAAATACCAGGAGCAATGCTGCAGCCTAAAAAGACATTATTCTTACAATAAATATACTTTGTTGCTGTACCAAGGTCAATAATAATTGCCTCCTTAGCATGAGTCATTGCGCCAGCGCAATCACAAATTAGGTCTGCTCCTACAGTTTTAGGGTCATCAACCTTTAATTGAATTCCCGTTTTAATGCCGGGACCTAATATCTTAGAATCAATATTAAAATACTTAAGGAATAGCTTTTTTAATGAGCTTGTGATTATTGGTACTACTGAGGCAATAATTACATCATCAAATTTATATAGCTCTAGCATTCCTCTTAAAAGAATATAATAATCATCACAGGTTTGATCCTGTAGTGATTTAAATCTAAAGGTTTTTATAATTTTATCATTTTCGGCAAAAGCAAATACAATATTTGAATTACCAACATCAACTAATAATAGCATAAAAAAAGCACCCTCCTTTACTCTGTTAGCTCGTTATTTTCTTCTATTTCTATATCATCATATAAATCAATATCAAGCTTAAAGCCTAAATCATAGCTTCTAGCTAATATTCTTACAAGCTGAGTTACAGCTGGTGATAATAGGGCATTTACCGCAAACTCAATTAGGAAGTTAACTAAAATCATACCTCCAATAAGGGTAAAGGCACTTAAGAAATTCTCAGCTCCATAAACATCCTTAAAGAATAAGGCAGCACCAAGTAGGAATATTCCGGTGTTAACAAGTGGTGCTAGGACTGAGGCAGCTATAATTGCTGCAGTGAAATTATGCTTTTTAATAAGCTTAAAGGCAAGACCAGCTACTAAGCCAGCTAAGCCAGACTTTAAAAGACATAAAACGATTGTTGCTAAAGGGTTATGTGGCATAAATACTGCTAATGTAGATGGTGCTACAATAGCCATCGCTCCCATAAATAATCCAAGGATAAATCCAGCTGTAGGTCCATATACAATGGCTCCCACGACGATTGGGATTAGGGCTAGGGTTATACTTACGCTACCAAATGAAATGTAATTACTTAGAAGCTGTAGTACAACAATTATGGCGATAAGTGATGCCATTCCAACCAATTTTTTTGTTTGTGCTCTGTTTTTCATATTAATTTTTCCTTTCTTTCTAGGCCCTTAAAGGGTCCCATAAGCGTTTTTAGTATACACCCAAAATGAAAATATAACAAGTGTTAAAACCATTATTAAAATAAAAATGCCAGCTGGTGGCATTTTATACTTTATTATTTAATTAAGCTTAAATAGCTCATTTTATTAACATTCATAGGCTTTACCTCCTGGTGAAATTATACCACATTAAAAGGAACAACAAGGAAAATAAATTTTCCCCAATCTAGCTGCGCTAGATTATTTTTACA
>JAHHSW010000095.1 GCA_020024985.1 Anaeroplasmataceae bacterium
TGTTTAAAAATGATTAGAATTAAAGAAAAATTAAAAGAGGTATATGCAAATTTAATTTCTAATAAGAGCTTTACTTTTAAGGGAGTACTCTTATTTTTAGGAATTCTATTTTTGTTAGGCTCTACCTATCCAATAGCAACCTATAATGAGGAGAGGGCATTCATATACAATGCTCAAAAGAAGGGTGTTAAATCTATAGCTTTAAAGTTTAATAACGAGTTTCCTGATTTAAATTATGCTGATGCAGAAAAGCTTTGCGGTAAGCTTGATTTAGCTAAAACTATTAATGGTGGCGTTTTTTCAGCTGCTGAGCTTGTAAAATTAGGCTGTGAATTTTATAGTGGCTATGAGGAAATAACAAGCGATGGTGTATATGTAGCTGATTCATGGATTGATAGTAATAAGGATTCTTTATATTACGATAAGGAATGTACTTTAGAGGTAAATGAGGAAATTAAGCTTGATGATTTAGTAGGAAAGTATTTAATAAATTTAGAAAGCAGCAGAATATGTGGTGTATTTAAAAAGGATGAAGCTTCAGATGCTATTTCAAACTTTTATATGATGCCTAAGGATTTCACTAATGAAAGTCGTAAAGTTGTAGATGAAACCTTAGGATATGATGTTTATGTAGATGATTTAAAGCTTGAAGCCTTGACATTTGCTAAGGAAATCAAAAAACCAGTTTTAGGAAATAATATAGTGTACAATGATGCTAGCAGCTTAGCTGAGCAAGAGTGCTTTATACCGCTAGCTTTATATAATGAAATGTTCAATGAAAGTAATAAATTTTCATATTACTATAGTAAGGATAATCCGACTAAGCCTTTACATACACCTAGCCATCTAGGAGAAGAAATAACTATTAAGCTTGCTGATGGTGATTATAAATTTATTGAAAAAAGCTATAAGGTAGCAGGTATATATGATTCACCTTTAAATAATATGCTCATAGTTAAAAATAATGATGAATATTTTAAATATAGCTCTAGCTTCTTTGGCCCTTTATTCATTGAAATTAATAGTGAAAAATTTAATGATATTAATCTTTTAATTAATGAAATTAAAAATTTGGGTAATAGAGCCTATTCAGATCTACGTACAATTAGTATTCAAATAAATTATTTAGATGGTACAACACTTGCTGATAACTATTACGACGATATAATGTCAAAGTATATAGTATATACAATTGTATTAATAGTATCATGTGTGGGTCTTTTCATTGCTGTTATTCTTTATACACATAGGCAGCAGGAAAAATATAGCTCAAGCTTTAGTACTGCAGCATTAGGAAGTACAGCTGTTCTTTTAATGGCAAGTATTCCAGCAACATTACTTTCATATTTAGGCGCCATAGGCTTAGAAAGGTTATTAATTCACAGTGAGTATTTCAAGCATATATTAACTCCAGAGGGATGCTATGGATATTTGGTTGTTTTAGGAATAGTAGTGCTTGGCTTTATAACAGCATATGGACTATATAAGCTATTACCAAGGCTTAAGAAGAATCATTTTGAAATGAAAAATAATAATTAAATAATTATTTGGGCTAGCTAGAAATATCTAGCCCTTTTAAGTTTTGTAACTGTTGTGCTATAGATTATAACTTGTTTATGAAATATTAATAAAGAAGCCGTCAAAAATAAACGTAAAAAAATACGTTTGATAACAGGCCAAACGCAAAGTGAAAAATACGTTTAAAAACAAACGTAAAATCAAACGCCAAAAAATACGTTTGATTTAAATAACTTGATTAAAAGTGAAATTATTGTATAATACTTATGGAAATTAGGTGATATTGTGGAAAGTATTTATGGATATACTGAGGACATGCTAAAGGATTATTTAACAGAGCATGGAGAAAAGCCATTTAGGGCTAAGCAAATAATTGAATGGGTTTATAGACATCAAATTAAATCCTTTGATGAAATGACTAATGTAAAGAAGAGCTTTATTGAGCAGCTTAAGAGTGATTTTAGCTTTGATGAGCTTGAGTGTGTTGATCACCAAATTTCTTTTGATGGCACTCAAAAGTTTTTATTTAGATTAGCAGATGGAAACTTAATAGAAACAGTATTAATGTCACAGGAATACGGCTATAGTGTTTGTGTTACTACTGAGGTAGGCTGTAATATGAATTGTCAGTTCTGTGCATCTGGTATGAAGAAGAAGCTTAGAAACCTAGAGGCATCAGAAATAGTTCTACAAATATTAATGGCTGGAAGGCTAGCTAATGTTCGTGTATCACATGTTGTAGTTATGGGAATTGGTGAGCCATTTGATAACTATGATAACGTAATTAAATTCTTTAAGATTATTAATCATCCACTAGGCCTTGAGATTGGTGCACGTCATATTACTGTATCTACCTGTGGCCTTGTACCAAAGATTTATGAGTATGCAGATTTTGATTTACAGGTTAATTTAGCTATAAGCCTACATGCTCCTAACAATGAGATTAGAGATAAAATTATGCCAATTAATAAGGCCTATAGAATCGAAGAGCTTATTGAAGCTATTAAGTATTATATAGAAAAGACTAATAGAAGAGTAACTATTGAATATATTCTATTAAAGGGTATTAATGATAGTAAGGAAAATGCTAATGAGCTAGCTAATTTACTTCATGGCTTAAATGTCTATGTTAATCTTATTCCATATAATGAGGTTAAGGAAAAGCCTTATAAGAGAAGTGAGAAGGATGATATGGTTGCCTTCTTTGATGTTTTAAAGAAAAGAAGAATTAATGTTCAGCTACGTAAGGAGCAGGGTGGAGATATAGATGCAGCCTGTGGACAGCTACGTAGTAAGCATATGAATAAGGAAAATAAAGCCTAATAATTAAGAATAATACCTAAAGTTGGGTATTATTCTTTTATTTAGGGGCTTATTAATATATAATATGGCTATACTATAAATAATTAAGAGGAAAAGAATGGAAAAAGGAAAAGTAATTAATTTATGTGGTGGAGTCTATAAGGTTCTACTAGAGGATAATAGTGTAATTCAGGTAAAGGCCCGTGGAAGGCTTAGAAATGAAAAGCAATTTGTGGTTAATAAAAAGAGTCAAAGTAAAAAGGCTCAAATTACTACGGTTAAGAATTCCCCTAAGGTTGGAGATACAGTCTATATAGATGGTGGTATGATAGATCACTATGAGCCTAGAAAGAATGAAATGATTAGACCTGATATTGCAAATGTTGATCAGATACTTTTAGTATTTGCGGCTAAGGAGCCAGATTTTTCTTTCTTTTTATTAGATTTATTTATAGTAAATATATTAAGACAAAAAATAGAGCCATGTATAGTTATATCAAAGATTGATAAGCTAACCAGTGAGGAGCTTTTAAAGCTTAAGCATGATATGAGCTATTATGAGAATATGGGATATCCTGTTCATTATGTTAATAGCCTAACTGGTGAGGGAGTAGATGAGGTATTACACGCCCTTGAGGGTAAGATAACTGTTTTATCTGGCCAGACTGGTGCTGGTAAATCAACCCTTATAAACGCGATACTTCCAGATTTCAATTTAAAGACCCAAGAGATTAGTAGTGCCCTAGGCCGTGGTAAGCACACGACAAGAGAAACTAATCTATATATCTATAAGGATGGCTTTATAGGAGATACCCCAGGATTTTCTAAGCTAGATGTATTAGGAATAGAGAAGGATGAGCTAGCTAGCCTGTTTGTTGATTTTAAGGGTATTAGCTGTAGATTTAAGGATTGTAATCATCAGGAGAATATAAAGGGCTGTGGAATACATGAGGCAGCTAATAATGGAGAGATATTAAAAAGCCGTTATGAAAGCTATTTAAAAATATATAAAATGATAGGAGAAGCAAAGTAATGAAGGTAAGTTTATCTATTTTAACAATTGATTATGCAAATGTAGAAAAGAGTTTAAGTAATATTATTGATGATATTGATTACGTTCATATGGATGTAATGGATGGTGTATTTGTACCAAACATTAGCTTTGGCTATTCATTTATAGCCTCATTAAGAAAGCTAACAAATAAAACCTTTGATACACATCTAATGATTATGCATCCACAAAATTATATTGAGCAGTTTGCTAACGCGGGAAGTAATTATATAACCTTCCATGTAGAGGCAGATTGTGACGTAATGGAAACTATAAAGCTAATTAAGAAAAATGGCTGCAAGGCTGGTTTATCTATTAAGCCTAATACACCAGTATCAGAAATAGAAAAATATTTACCATATTTAGATATGGTTTTAGTTATGTCAGTAGAGCCAGGCTTTGGTGGACAAAAGTTTATGATGGACGCAGTAGATAAGTGTAAGGAGCTTAAGTGCTTAAGAGAAGAGAATAATTATAATTATTTAATTAATATTGATGGTGGTATTAATAATATAACTGGGGCCTATGTAAAGGATTATGTAGATTTAGCGGTAAGTGGTTCTTATGTGTTAAATGCTGTTAATCCAGTAGAAAACCTAGAAAAGCTAAAAAATTTATAAAAAATAGGGATTATGAAAAATTTCATAATCCCTTTTAAAAGTGTGCCAGGCATGGTACTAATCTTACTGGTGAAAGTCCAGTCACGAGTATT
>JAHHSW010000096.1 GCA_020024985.1 Anaeroplasmataceae bacterium
ATACTATTATAAATAGTACCATTACCATTTACTATCCTTAAAAATACACTAGGATCTACTGCTCTTGCATCATCTAAATAGGTAAAATATAATTTATTAGTATACCTCATAAGATAGGTAAGTATCTCTTCATATTGCTTATCCTTAAGGCCTGAATATAAAACATTTATTTTATATGGGCTTTTTCTAAGATATTCTATTATTTCCTTAATGGCACTAATATTATGAGCTCCATCAGCAATAATTAAAGGCTTTTTAGAAACAAGCTCCATACGTCCTGGTAGGGTAGTTTCAAGTAAGCCCTCATATATAGCCTCGTTATTTATATCAGGATATAAAAGCCTAGCTGCCTCTATCGCTATTGAGGCATTATAGTACTGAAAGCTTCCTATTAGGCGAAGCCTATAGCTTTTATCCCTAAATATAAAATTAGGATAAGCTAAGGGCTTAACAAAGGGATAAACATTATATAGGGGAATGTTGTTTTCCTTTGTGTAATTTAAAATCTCTATGGATGTGCTTTTACTAGCTATAACTAGTGGCTTATTAGCTCTTGCTATACCAAGCTTATGATAGGTTATACTTTCTAAAGTATCCCCTAGGGTATCCATATGATCAAAGCCAATAGAGGTAATTATCGATAAATCAGCTGCTATACTATTTACAGCATCATATCTTCCACCAATACCACACTCTAAAAGAGCTATATCAACCTTATTATCCTTAAAATACATTAAAGCCATTAATAGCATTATCTCAAAAAAGGGGATTCTATCATTAAAGCTTCTAATATAGCTAGCCTGATAATCCTTAAGAATATTAATATACCTTAAAATATCACTATCCTCTATTAGCTTATCATTTATAGCTATTCTTTCATTAAATACCTTAACAAAGGGAGAGGTAAATGCTCCAACCATAAGACCATTTTCTTTTAATATATTTTTCAAAAAGGCTGTAGTTGAGCCCTTGCCGTTAGTACCTGTTATTTCTATAACCTTATAGCTTGGTTTAAGCTTCAAATCATTAATTATAAAGGATATCCTTTTTAACTGGATATCCTTTACATTATTTCTATTTGAATAAAGCCAAGCTAAGGCCTCATTCATATTATTCATAATTATGCCTCAAGCTCACTTAAAGACTTTAATACTTCCTCATATTGAGCCTTATATTGTGCTTGCTTTGCCTTTTCAGCATCAATCTTAGCCTTTGGTGCCTTACTTACGAAAGACTCATTAGATAGCATCTTATTAGATCTATTAAGCTCAGCCTCAAGCTTTTCCTTAGTAGCCATTAGCTTCTTAATAACCTCAGCCTTATCAACTAAATCACCAGTAGGAATATAAATCTTAGCCATAGGTAATACTACGATTACATAATCCTTAGCCTCAATATCAGCCTCTAGGAAGGTAAGCTCCTTAGGGTTTGCGAACTTAGTTAAATAAGCCTCTGTCTCCTTTAGGCTTTCAAGAATAGTATTATCCTTAGGATAAATTGCTATATCAATAGGCTTAGATGGAGCCTTATTTGCCTTACTACGCTCATTACGAATTGCAGTAATGATTGTAATTAAATTATCAATAGATTCAACTGCCTTACAATCATTAAATGCCATATTAACAGTTGGCCATGTAGCGATTGTAATAGACTTAGACTCATGTGGTAGAGCCTGATAAATTTCCTCTGTGATAAATGGAATGAACGGGTGAAGCATCTTTACAATTGCCTTTAGAACATATACTAATACATTCTTAGTCATTTGCTTATTCTCTTCATCATTACCATTTAAATCAACCTTAGAAATTTCAACATACCAGCTAGCGAAATCATCCCATACGAATGAATAAATTGTCTTAGCAGTCTCACCAAATTCATATTTATCCATATTGTAATCAACATTAGCAATTACACTATTTAGCTTAGATAGAATCCATTTTGAAGGTAGGTTTAGCTTATTAGCATCAATTGGTGTTTCAGTATAATCATCACCAAGATTCATCATTACATAACGAGAAATATTCCAAATCTTATTTAAATAATTCCAGCTTGACTCAATCTTAGTCTCATCAAATCTTAAATCTAGACCTGGAGCTGAGTTAGTAGTTAAGAAATAACGAAGTGAGTCAGTACCATACTTAGCAATAACGTCAAATGGATCAACACCATTACCTAGTGACTTACTCATCTTTCTACCCTGGTTATCACGAATTAAACCGTGAATTAAAATATCCTTAAATGGAGCATGTCCTGTGAATTCAACACCCTGGAATAGCATTCTTGCAACCCAGAAGAAAATAATATCATAACCAGTAACTAATACATTAGTTGGATAGTATCTTTCTAATAAATCAGTCTTTTCTGGCCAGCCTAGGGTTGAGAATGGCCATAAAGCACTTGAGAACCATGTATCTAGTACATCCTCATCCTGCTTCCAGCCCTCACCTGGGCATTCAACCTGAACCTTAACCTCATCATCCTTATACCATGCTGGAATTCTATGTCCCCACCATAGCTGACGAGATACACACCAATCCTCAATAGAGGTTAACCAGTGCTCTAGAGTCTTGTGGAAGCGCGCAGGAATAAAACGATATTCATCATTTTCAAGAACCTGCTTAGCTAAAACCTCCATCTTAACAAACCATTGCTTAGATAAACGAGGCTCTACTACAACACCTGTTCTTTCACTATGACCAACTGAGTGGATGATTGGCTCCTTCTTTACAAATAAGCCAGCCTCAGCTAAATCCTTAACTAGGGCCTCACGGCAGGCAAATCTATCCATACCACAGTACTTACCAGCCATTTCATTCATTGTACCATCCTCGTTCATACAAAGTGGCATTGGTAAATGATGTCTCTTTCCTACCTCAAAGTCATTAGGGTCATGAGCTGGTGTAACCTTAACACAGCCAGTACCAAATTCAATATCAACATAGTCATCGGCAATAACTGGAATTTGAATCTCAGTTCCTGGGATAAATACCTTCTTACCAACGATATCCTTATAACGCTCATCATCAGGGTGAACCATAATAGCCTGGTCAGCAAACATTGTTTCTGGACGAGTTGTCGCAATAGTAACATAGCCACTTCCATCAACAAATGGATAATTGAAGTGATAGAATGCACCCTCAACATCCTTATGCTCTACCTCGATATTTGATAAAGCTGTTTTAGCTTGGCAATCCCAGTTAATGATTCTTTCACCTTGATATAATAAGCCCTTATTATATAGGGTAATAAATACATAGTTAACTGCCTTATTTAAGCCCTCATCAAGGGTAAATCTTTCCTTTGTATAGTCTAAAGAAAGTCCTAATGCAGCCCACTGAGAACGAATGAAGCTAGCATATTCAGCCTTCCACTGCCATGCAACCTCTAAGAATTTCTCACGACCAATATCATAACGGCTAATTCCTTGCTTCTTAAGCTTTTCATCTACCTTAGCCTGAGTAGCAATACCAGCATGGTCCATACCAGGAATCCATAGAGCATCATAGCCTTGCATTCTCTTTCTTCTTATAATTATATCCTGTAATGTTGTATCCCAGCTATGACCTAAATGTAGCTTACCTGTTACATTTGGTGGAGGTATAACAATTGTAAATGGCTCCTTGCTCTTGTCACCAGCTTCAAAGAAACCACCCTTAAGCCAGAATTCATATTTACCATTTTCTACTTCTTTAAAATCATACTTTGGTTTTAATTCCTTACTCATTTCGTTTCTTCCTTTCATAATCTTCTTTAGTCATTGAATAAAAATCAGCATCAATTAGAGTTCCATCATAAAGCCTCTTAAACTTACATAATCTACCATCGTAATTAAAGCCACAATGCTCAATTACTCTTTTAGAAGCATAATTGTCTGAATGATGACCTACCTCTAATACCTCACAATCAGTTCTTGTAAATATATAGCCTATGACCATCTTTACTGCCTCAGTCATAAAGCCATGATTCCAATAATTTTGATTTAATGAGAATCCAAGCTGCTTAACCTTATTATATTTTCTGATACCATAATTATAAATTGAGATTGTACCTATCATTTTCCCAGTTGACTTAATAGTAATAGCAAATACATCCTTACTCATAATATAGCCTGCAAGAACTCGTCTAGCTAGCTCAATAGTTTCAATTGGCTTCCAACCAGCTCTAGGGCCAACAAGTGGGCTTTTTGCATATTCAAAAAAATCCTCATCATCATCAAATGACAAATCTCTTATAACGATTCTTTCACCTATTAGTTTCATAAAAAAAGTCCTCAGAATAATAATATTCTAAGGACGAATTATCGCGGTACCACCTTAGTTCTATATATAATAATATATAGCCCTCAATTAATCTTTAACGCAGATATACGGATTAAACTACTAAACTCATTTAATCAGCTCCATAGCTACCTTCTGTAATATATCCTAGATACTTTCACCTACCGTATCCTCTCTAAAGGAATCTAATACATACTCCTCTACTTCAACGCTCCTTCTCTATTCTATTATTTCT
>JAHHSW010000097.1 GCA_020024985.1 Anaeroplasmataceae bacterium
AGTAAAGAATGATGATTATTTAGGAGCTACAAATGGCACTAAAAAGCTATTTAAGCTTAGTCAAAGCTTTACTTCAAAGCTAAATGAGCTAGAAGAAAGAGGCTATAATATCTTAAATATTGAAACAAGATATATTTTAGCATGGCACGATAGGGATGATTTAGATGAATATAGTGAATATGCAATTATACTTCCTACTATGTATTTAAAGAAGACTGAGGCTAAGGAAGAGCCTAAGGCTATAAAACAAGAAGAGGTATATAACAATATGTATCTATCTGAAAATAAGGTAGATAAGGTAGAGGATGATAAGGCTGATACAGAAGAAAATGAAATAATTAGTAGGCTTAAGGAACTTAGACTTATGCTAGCTGAAAAAGAGGACAAGGCAATAGAAGAAATATTCTGTGATAACACCTTATATGAAATCGTTAAAGAAATGCCAGAAACAACTAAGGACCTAGAGAAGGTTTATGGAATGAATAGCTATCTAGCATCATATTATGGAATCAATATTTTAAAAGCCATTTGGGCAGATGAATATGATGCTATTAGAAAGAAAAATGATAAATATAATGGTAATATACTAGCATCAAGGTTCAGAAAATATCGAATGACCAAGGCTAAGAATAATAATCTAAGGCCATTTAATATATTCCCTGATTCAGTACTAGATGAGTTATTAGCTAAGCTTCCTAGAACTAAGGATGAATTAAAACTTATTAAGGGACTAGGGCCAAATAAGATAAGTAGCTATGGAGATGAAATAGTAAAAATTATCAACGATTATTTAGAAGAAAATTCAGATAAAAAGCCTGTTGAGCCTAAGATAGAGGTTAGTGAAAAAAGAGAAGCTAAGGTTATTGATGCCTGTTATAAGAGTCTTATGGAAAAGCTTAAGGAATTTAGATTAAAGGTAGCCAAAGAGGAAGGACTACTTCCATATATGATATTTAATAATGCTCAAATGGATTTATTAAATAAAATGCCTAAAAATAAGGATGAGCTTTTAAAGGTACATGGCTTTGGTGTTGTAAAGTCTAATAAATATGGAGATGAAATACTCAAGATCTTAAATTCTAAATAACCAAGCTAGCAATAAATTTATTATTAAGAATATGTAGAGGTATAATTTATGTTCGATTATATAATTATTGGCTTATTAGCTATTGTAATAATACTATTAATAGTATTTATTATAAAAGCTAAGCCAGCAAATACATTAACTAATAAGGATTTTACTGATATTAGGGATGTAACTATTAGATCTATTAAGGATAGTATAGAAGCAATTAATGAGCGTATTAATGATAGATTAAGAGCTCATATGGATTTAGTAGATGAAAAGAATAAGAGCTATATGGAAAATATAGATAAGAGTATTGAAAGGCTTAGTAGTACTATAGATAAGTCCTTAGTAGAAATAAAGGGAATCAAGAGAGATTCAGAGGAGAAGCTAGCTAAAATTAGTAGTGATTTAAATAGCTTCCATAGGGATTTAATAGAGCTTTCTAATAAGGCTAACAATGAGCTTAAGGAAAAGCTTACTAATGAGCTAAGAGAGTTTAATAAGCAGCTTAAGGAAGCTATTAGTGGCTTTGATAGCTCTATTAAGGAGAAAATGACTGAGTTTAATAGTAACACTAAGGAAAGATTAGAGGTCTTAAATGATTCAGTTAATAAGAATTTAAAGGCTATTAGAGAGGATAATAATGAAAAGCTAGATAAGATTAATCTAACTGTTAGTGAAAAGCTTGAGAAGACCCTAGAGGGAAGATTAAAGCAGAGCTTTGATAATGTAATTACCCAAATTAAGGGTATGGATAAGGCGATTGGTGAAATCAAGGGCCTTGCCTCTGATGTTGGTAGCCTTAAGAGTGTATTAACTAATGTTAAGACTAAGGGCATTGTAGGTGAAGTAATACTTGGTAATATTATAAGAGAGATATTAACAGCTGATCAGTACGATGAAAATGTTGCTACTAAGAAGAAGAGCAGTGAAAGAGTAGAGTTTGCTATTAAGATGCCTGGTATTAATGATGAATATGTCTACCTACCTATAGATAGTAAGCTACCACTTGAGCCATATCATAAGATTAAGGATGGAATTGATAGTGGAAGCCCTGAATTAATTAAGGAGGGTAGAAAGGAGCTTAGAGCGGCTATTAAAAAGTACGCTAAGGACATTAGTGATAAGTACATAGATGTACCAAACACTACTGACTTTGCGATAATGTTTTTACCTATAGAGGGCTTATATATAGAAGCCCTAGATATGGGCTTATTTGAGGAGCTTCAAAGAGAATATAGAATTAATATTGCAGGCCCTACTACCCTAACTGCTATATTAAATTCCTTAGCTATGGGCTTTAAGACTCTAACTATTCAAAAGAAGAGTAGTGATGTATTTAAGCTTCTTGGGGCAGTAAAGACTGAGTTTGAGAAGTTTGCTGAAACCCTAGAAAAGACCCAAAGGAAGGTAGGAGAGGCATCAGACGAGCTAGATAAGCTAGTTGGTACTAGAACTCGTATGATTAGAAGTAAGCTTAAAAATATAGAAGCCTTAGATAGCCAGGAAAGCAGTAAAATGCTTGGGATAGAGGATGATAAATAATGCTATTTAAAATAGATAAGGCCCTAAGAGGAAGACCTGAGGGAATAAGGGGAAGAATACTTTTAAGAAGAATGGATAAATATCATAAGGATGTTTTAGATTTCTCTAAAAAGCATTTAACCCTTAAAAAAAGAGATAAGGTTATAGATCTCGGCTGTGGAAGTGGTTATAATCTTAAGCTTATGCTAAAAATGGTAGCTATAGGCTACGGAGTAGATTTAAGCCATGAGGCTACAAGGCTTGCTAAAAGGAAAAATAGAAAAGCCATAAGAAATGGTAGCTGTAAAATCATTAATGAAAGCGTAGATGAGCTTAATATCACTGATATTAAATTTAACGTAGCTACAGCCTATTGTACTATAGGCTTTTGGCCTAATAAGCCTAAGGCCTTTAAAAACATCTATAATTTATTAGAGCCTAATGGAATATTTTATATATTTGGCCATGGAGGCTTAAATACCTCTGAAATTAAGGATTTATTACTTGATGCGGGATTCAAAAGCGTAGATATTAAAACGGAGCCAAAGCTATTAGCAATCATTGCCTATAAATAGATATGGTATAGCTAAGCTATGCCATTTTCTTAAGGCATTGAGTTAGTCTATACTAATTATTTTCTTGCTTTTTGAGGCTATAAGTAGTAAAATTAACTTATGGTGGTAAACGATAATTAGTAGTATACTACTATATTTAATTAAGGAGCTGATTTGAAATGGTAGATAGAGAAGCTAATCTAAGTAAAATATTAGCTGAAATTAATGGTGCCTATTCTGATCTAGGAAAGAATGAGGCCTCTAGAGATTTAGATGAATATATTGATAATTTACTTATAGATATAGATAATAATGAAATAAAGGCACCAGAGCTTTATAAGCTTATAAGAATGTCTATTAAGGCTCTACTTGATAATGTTCAATATGGAATAGAGTATTATGAGCCCCTTTTAGATAGATGCATCGGATTATTACATAAGGTATATTTACTTGATGAGGGCTATAGAAGAAAGATTACAAGGCTACTTTTAGCAATGCATCCAATCTATAATCATTATACTAATGAGTATTATAGAGTATTAAAGCTATTTTTAGATGAGGAAACAGCTAGGGACGCAATTGAAATAGCTAAGAAGGTTAAATTTGGTCCAGATATTAATTTATTACTAGTAGCCTATGATGTTTTAAATGTTCCATTAGAAAATAGAATTAGTAAGCTTGAAAAGTATATTGGTAGATATGGAGTTACAGAATATCTATTATGGCTATATTATGAATGCTCAATGCCTAATAGGCTTAAGGAGTTTATAGATAATTATAGTAGTAATAGAAGCTTTAATAAGCAATGTGACATCGCTTATTACTATTATTATCTATTAAATGATGATAAGGAGAATGCCTTATTACATATAAGATATGCTTCCTTATATGATGAGGATTTAAAGCTTTATTTTGATTATGTAAATGATGTAAGTGATAATGAGACTGAAATTAAATGGTATTATGATAATAAGAAATATGAATTCCTATTAAAAATCTTAAATAAGCTTAAGCTATATGATAGATTAATGGAGGTTATAAGGGAGGCTAATAAATATAGCTTCTATAAGGCCTATAGTAAGGTTTTACTTCCAAAATATAATAAGGAATATAGAGAATTTTTAATTAGCT
Source organism: Anaeroplasmataceae bacterium (assembly GCA_020024985.1). Taxonomy (GTDB): domain Bacteria; phylum Bacillota_I; class Bacilli_A; order Acholeplasmatales; family Anaeroplasmataceae; genus Anaeroplasma. The sequence continues at coordinate 4,279 of JAHHSW010000097.1, forward strand.
ATGTTGAAAGAAAGCTTAATAGAACTGATGTAAAGCCTAATTATGAGAGGCTTACTGAGGTAGTTAGGCTAGTTACTGAGCTAGACCCTAGTGCTAGTGAGAGGCTTAAGCTACTAAATCAAATTCATAGGGATGATAATTTAGTAGAGGCCCTAAAGGATGAAATAGAGGAATTAAAATAATAGAGATAGAGAGCTCATGTGTAATGAGTTCTCTATTCATT
>JAHHSW010000098.1 GCA_020024985.1 Anaeroplasmataceae bacterium
ACAGTAAGTGGTATGGGTAGTATTAAGGAGTCAGCTTTTGATTCTCATAATGATCATAGAATAGCTATGGCATTATCTATATTATCATTAGGCTGTGATGGTGATATAATAATAAGGGACGCAGAATGTGTCAATAAATCATATCCAAGCTATTGGGATGATTTTAAGAGCCTAGGAGGTGAGGTATCCTATGAATAAGCTAGAGCTGGCTAGATTAGAGATTAATAAATGTGATGAGGAAATGATTAAGCTCTTTAAAAGACGAATGGATGCCGTTAGAGAGGTTATTCTTTATAAAATCGAAAATAATTTAGAGATTTTTGATTTGAAAAGAGAAGAGGAAATTATTAAAAGAAATGTGGAGTCACTAAATAATAGTGAGCTAGAAAAATATTATAGAGATTTCTTTAATTCTATATTAAGGGTTTCTAAGGAATATCAAGCTGATATAAGGAAGGCTATAAAGTAAATGAAGAAGTATGCTTTAGTAGGTGAAAGGCTTGGACATAGCTATTCACCATTTGTACACAATCAAATATATAAGGATTTAAATATTGATGCTCAATTTTTCTTATTAGAATGTAAGGCTGATGAGCTTGAGGGTGTTATTAATTTGTTAAGGACTGGAGAGTATCATGGCTTTAATATAACATTCCCATATAAAATAGAGGTAATGAAATATTTAGATGAAATATCACCTGAGGCAGAGGCTGTAGGTAGTGTTAATACAGTTTTCTATAAGAATGGTAAGGTTATTGGCTATAATACTGATGTTTATGGCTTTTATGCTGAGCTTTTATATTTCAAGGTACCTGTAAAGGGAAAGGAATGCTATATTTTAGGAACTGGAGGTGCCTCACTTGCAGTTTATAGAGCCCTTAGTGATATGGGAGGTAATGTATACTTTGTTTCAAGAACTAAAAGAGAGGGTGTAATTACCTATAGTGAGCTTGAGGGAAGAAAGATTGATGTTTTAGTCAATGCTACACCAGTAGGATTATTCCCAAACTGTGATGCATGTCCTTGTAAAAAGGAGATAGCTGAGAGTGCCGGCTATGTTTTAGATGTAATTTTTAATCCAAGAATAACTAAGATTCTTGAGTATGCTCATTCTAATATGAATGGTATGTTTATGCTAGTATATCAGGCTATAAAGAGTGAGGAAATATTTCAGGGTATGAAATATGAAAGGGATGCAAGAGATTTATTAGATAGATTGGAGGCGAGCCTACGTGAATAAATTTGGAAGGCTATTTCAAATAAGTATTTTTGGTGAGAGCCATGGTGATGGTGTTGGTGTGCTTATTGATGGAGTTAAGCCAGGCATAAAATTAGATGCTGAGGATTTTTCCTCTGATTTATTAAGAAGAAAGTCTGGAGGCCTTGGAACTACTCCAAGAATTGAGGATGATATGCCAATTATTTCCTCAGGAGTTTTTAATGGCTATACTACTGGAGCTCCTATATTAATTAGCTTTAAAAATAAGAATGCTATTAGTAAGGATTATAGTGGTGTATTAGATACTCCACGTCCAGGGCATGCTGATTTTACCTATAGTAAAAAATATAAGGGCTTTAATGACTATAGAGGTGGTGGAGCCTCATCAGGTAGATTAACCCTAGGACTTGTAAGTGCTGGAGTTGTCGCTAAAAAAATGCTAAAGGGAATTAGCTTTGATACAAGAATTATTAATTTAAATGGCGAAGAGAATCAAGCTAAATTTAATGATATATTGAAGGCTACGGTAGCTAGTGGTGATAGTGTTGGTGGCGTTGTAAAAATTGTTGCTAAAGGAGTAGAGGTAGGGCTTGGAGAGCCATACTTCGATTCTTTAGAGTCAACAATCTCCCATTTGCTTTTTTCAGTAGGTGGAGTCAAGGGTGTTGAATTTGGTATTGGCTTTAGTGGTGTTGGATTAAAGGGTAGTGAATTTAATGATCCGATAATCAATGAGGCAGGCAAGACTAAAACTAATAATAATGGTGGAATTAATGGTGGTATTTCTAATGGTAATGATATAGAAATTAAGGTCTTTGTTAAGCCAACTCCATCTATTTCAAAGCCTCAGGAAAGCTATAGCTTTAATGAGGGTAAGCTAAAGGAGCTAGAGCTAAAGGGTAGACATGACGCTGCGATTATTTTAAGATCAATGGTTGTTTTAGAGGCCTCTGTTGCAATAGCCTTGTGCGATGCAGCTTTAATTAATAGGGCCTACAAGGATTAGAGGGATATTATGAAGAAGTACTTAAAATATATATATTTAATTTTTCCAGTCTTAGCTAGCATATTAATGCTAATGCCTCATGCTGTAGAAATGAATTTCTCAACAGGAAATGGCGAGGATTTAATTTGCTATTACTCTTATTATTCAACAATGCCATTTGGTTATGGTGATATTGGTCCATTATTAACAGCAGTAGCTACTATTATTATTTTAATTGGCTTAGCCTTAAATATATTTTACTTTAAAAGGTATATTTTAAATGGTGTATTTGTTTTATACATTTTAGCAATTGCCTTTTCTGTTTTCCATTTATTCTTTAATGCTAATGCATATTCCATTTCAATTACAGTAATTTTAATATTAGGAGCCTTACTTTTAGCTCCTACATGTATAGTAAAAGCAGCTAATGAATAGCTGCTTTACTTATATATAAAGCTTATAAAATCTAGAATATAGGTACTCCAGGATTTTTCACTGTGGGTACCTATTTTATTTATCATAAGCCTAGAATTACATTTGTCCTTGATTTCATTATAGAGCTTTAACGAGGTATCTAGGTAGATTTTACTATCATAGGCACCATCAGATTCTTCCTTTTCTCCTACATAAAGAAAAATATTATGCTCCTTATTAAGCTCTTTTTTAATAAATTTATTAAACTCCTCATCATAAATAAAGGAAGCAGTGGAAAAGGCTCCAATATAGGAAAAGCTATCCTTATAGTTAAGGCCTAGAAAGAGTGCCTCTATTGCGGCAAGAGATGAGCCATATATATAGCGGTGGCTTTTTCCTTTATTTGTATTATATTTATTATCCACATAGCTAATTAGCTCGTTTACGACAACATTAGAAAATTCCTTAGCTACACTAGTATCATTATTAAGCCAGTCCTTTATAGGGGCATTCTTAATTTTAAATGGAGAGTATAAATTAGTTCTATCATCACCAGCCTTAATAGCTACAGCCATTAGAGGGTTATTAATATTAACGTAATCCAGCTTTTTTTGAAGCCTTAGGGAGCGACCATACATAGTAAGATAATCCCTAAAGGCATTTTCGCCATCTAGAAGGTATAATACATCCATGCTTACATTAGTATTAGGTATATATATGTATAGCTCTAAGGGGCTAGCTTGGCCCTTTGGATAGAAGAAGTCATGCTTTATCATTGTAATCACCACCTAAATTATAAGATATAGTGGCTTATTAGGCAATAAGAGAAAAGAAAAAGGCTCGTATAAAATACGAACCTTAAGATTCCTTTGATTAGCCTCTGTTGTAGAACTCGACAATAAGGTGCTCTTGGATTTCAGGTAAGAACTCGCTTCTTTCAGGGATTCTTACGAAAGTACCAACCATCTTAGTCTCATCATACTCAACGTACTCAGGACGAGATAGCTTAGCCTCTAAAGCAGCCTTAACAACTGCTAAATTCTTAGAAGTCTCCTTTAAAGAAATTGTTTGACCTGGCTTAACGCGGTAAGAAGGAATGTCTAACTTCTTTCCATCTACTACGATATGACCATGTGCAACTAACTGACGAGCTTGTGCTCTTGTAGCTGCGAAGCCTAAACGATATACTAGGTTATCTAGACGGCATTCTAATAACTTTAAGAAGTTAACACCGACCATACCCTCATACTTTTGTGCCTCGTTGAAAGTCTTAACGAATTGCTTCTCAGAAACACCGTATGTGAATCTAACCTTTTGCTTTTCTTGTAACTGCATAGCGTATTCCTTTAACTTAGCACGCTTTGCACCATGTTGACCTGGAGCATACTTTCTCTTGATAAGTTCCTTACCAGTTTCACTGATAGAATAACCTAAACGACGAGATACCTTCCAGCTTGAACCTGTGAATCTTGACATTATAATGTCCTCCTATAAATATAATATTATTTTTGGGAGTAAAAATTTGTCATGGCCCATAACTCTAGGATATCTTAAATTAGACGTTCACCATCAAGCAGCGAAGGTTACTAGCTAGCTTTGTGCTTTAAGATATTATCTAGGGTATTTGGGCTGCTGCCTTTTACCCACGCTATGATATTGTAGCAAAGAAATCCATAATTGTCAAACAATTTAGAAGAAATTATTGTAAAAGCCCTTAGTTGGCTAAAAAAACCTCTCTTTTTGGGGTGAAAATATCTAAAATAATGCCTTCCTCTAGGCATTTAAGGCCATGGATAATATTAACACCCTCATAAACAGAATCACCCTTAGCTAAAATAGCAGT
>JAHHSW010000099.1 GCA_020024985.1 Anaeroplasmataceae bacterium
TCCTTACATTCTCTATATTTATATAAGCTTTTAGGAATATTTAATAAATAATTATCTTCGAATTCTTTTAAGTCAATATTTTCTTTATTTTTATTGAATTTTTCATTAAATAAAGAAAGACTTATTATAAAATCCACTTTTTCATTATTTGTTAGCATACTTATTCTCACCTCGTATATTAGTTAAAAACGCCCTTGTACCATTATACAAGAGCGTTTCTTAATTTCTTATTTCTTTGTTGTACTACCAAAACCACCATTACGCTCCTCAGTAACATCATCATCAAAGGTAATACCATATTCAACGAATATGCCCTGCATAAAGCCAGTACCCTTTTCAATATATAATGACTTACCCTCATTAGAGTCATTAGTGATTTTCGCAAATATGTGACCCTCATTATCTGAATAATAATAGTCACTATCAATAATACCTACTGTATTATTTAATTGAAGCCTATACTTAAAGCCTAAGCCACTACGTGGATAAAGCTTTAATACATAATTAGGCTCCATATAAGCCCTAATACCAGTTGGAACCTTAATAGTCTCACCAGGTAATAAGGTTATATCAAATGGGGCAAAGAAGTCATAGCCTGCAGAGCCTTTGGTTGCTCTAGAGGGCTTTTTTAGGTCATTATAGGCCTCTTCTATCTTCTTGTCGCACATTTTCTCACAGCCAGACTTAAACTGCTCAAAAGAGACAATTTCAAATCTAGCAATTCTTTTAAAATTAGTCATCGCAGGAACCATCCTCATATAGCATTATTCTTCCCTCACGCTCGGTCTTCTTAATATCAATAACCCTTTGGTTACTGCTTCCAACCCAGTGAAGCTTTGGATCAAACTTATCAAGCTCAAACCTACCATCGCATAAAACATCTAGCATACCAATAAATGGTAAAGATGAAATTTGCTCATAGGTATAGCCTGTATAAAGCCATTTAGTTTTATGTGGGAATTTCGCATTTATCTCAGCTACTAGCTCACCAATTTCATTTACATTAACTGGGTGAAGTGGATCTCCACCAGAGAAGGTAATTCCTGAAATATAGTCCTTAGATAGCTCAGTAAATAATTCCTCCTTAGCTGCCTCATCAAATAATATGCCACCATTTGGATCATGGGTAATAGGGTTATGGCAGCCAGGGCAGTGATGTCCACAGCCAGCAACCCATAATACCACACGAAGACCACTTCCATTTAGCATATCATCATGTGTTATATTATGATACCTCATTACTACATACTCTTCCTCTCAGCAATCTCTGCCATTTTAGCCTCATTTAATCTTGTATCACCATTAATACGTGAATAAGATAAATAGCCATTCATTCTTTCAATCTTAGTTAGATTTCTACTACCACACTTAGGGCATACGTCCATAGCAAGCTCCTGGTGACCACAGTCCTCACAGTAAGCAAGGCTTAGATTTACTCCCTCGTAGTAGCCTAAATCCATAGCACGACGGATTAAGGTCTTTAAAGCGTCCATATTGTAATCAATTGGATACTTAACATATTGAATCTTACCACCATTTGTATAATCCCAGAATCTCTTCTCCTTATCCTGCTTTTCAATAGGAGAAATATCCTCTGTTACATGACAGTGGAAGGAATTAGATACATATGGTCTATCACTTACATTCTCAACAATTCCATACTTCTTTCTAAATTGCTTAATTTGTAGTCCACATAGATTCTCAGCTGGAGTACCATAAATGGCATATAAATGGCCATCCTGCTTCTTAAACTCATTAATCTTTTCATTAATATACTTTAATACCTCTAGGGCAAACTCACCGTCTTCAGCAATACTCTTACCATTATAAAGCTCCTGAAGCTCATTTAAGGCAGTATAGCCGAATGATGCGGTTGCACTCTTAAGTAAAGGCTTAATCTTATCATTACTATTAAGGTTGCCACCATAGAAGCCACCCTGACAGTAAGCAAGTGGATTAGTTGAGGCTCTCATCTCACCTAAATAATCATAGGTACGGCAGTGTAGCTTACGAATAAGCTCAAGATAATAATCTAATACCTCATAGAAATCCTTGCTTTCCTTTCTTGCCTTCGCAAGAATCATAGGTAGGTGAAGTGAAATAGCACCGATATTAAATCTACCAACAAATACTGGCTTATCATCCTCATCAGCTGGATGCTCTCCACCTCTTTCAAACCAAGGTGATAAAAAGGCACGACAGCCCATTGGTGAAACAATACGACCGTACTTCTTATACATATCCGCAACATAGCCCTCACCAGTTAGGCTTAGCCAGTCTGGATACATTGTCTTAGAGGAGCATAAAATACCCTCCTCAAATAAATCCTCATTTATACAGCCAGGTCCATGTAAGTCCTTATCATATAAGAAGACAATCTTAGGGAATAAAACAGGTCTTTTACGACCAGGCTTACCCTGTCCTCCTCTTCTTACCTTTAAGCACTCAATAGTACACATCTTAGCAAATCTAGTAGTACCAGTACCAAGAGTTACAGTTATAAATGGATAATCACCACGTGATGATCCAACTGTATTAAACTTGTACTCAAGGCCCTGCCAGCCCTGCTTAAACTCAAATCTTACATCCTCTATAGCCTGCTCATTAGCCTTAGCTCTAGTAAGACCAAGTCCTACATATTTATGATAATAGCGCTGGAATGACTTCTCAGCGAATTCATCTAAAATTAAATCAATAGATGGTACAGTAAAGCCACCATATTGCTGTGCTGCAGTTGATAATACAATATCACCAATAACGTCGAAGGCAACATCTAGGGTCTTTGGCTCATTGTACCAAATATTACCCATCTCAAAGCCACCCTTTAAAACCTTCTCAACATCAAATAGACAGCAGTTCATTGTATCACGACGAGCATTTTGATCATGGATATAACTATATCCATCATTAATAGCCTGTAGCTCCTCTACATTTAAAAAGAACTTCTTATATAGGTTCTTATTAAGCTCATTATAAATTAAGCTTCTCTTTGTAGATACTAGGGCACTATCGGTATTTGAGTTTTCCTTATCTCCAATATACATAATAGATTGGCTCTTTGTATATACATCATCAAGCATATGAACAAAGTCAACCTTATAATTACGATAATCCCTATAGCTCTTAGCTACTGCTGGAGAATGCTTTTCTAAAGACTCCTCAACAAAATTATGCATTTGAGCAATAGTAACCTCGCTTAAATTTCTTGAGTTGATACTATCAAGTACTGTATTAACAATATCATCAAGATCACTATCAGTAAAATCAACAAGAACTCTAGCCGCAGACTTGCTTACAGCCTTCTTAATCTTTTCAGGCTTAAAGGCCTCTAGAGTTTCATCCTTTTTTCTTATTGAAATATTCTCCATAAAATCATTCCCTTCATGCACCTAGGTGCTCAATATTCATCATTTTATCATTATAAAAAAATATTATCAACATTGACATAGTTCGAAAGACTCTTTTTAATATAATATACCTCTTTCATAAATTTTATTTATAACTTAGTCTTTCAATTTTCCTTGTTTTTACATATTGTACTTTTGGGTTAAACATTATAGAACTTTTGTATATATACCATCTACAAAATTGTCTTTACAACAAACATCCTATAAATCAAATTTATAGGTCATCTAGTTTTAATAACTATTATATGTATTATCGTTATTACTCCCCACCAAATTGAGCAATAACAATAAAGAGCTTACCTAGACAAAGCTAGATAAGCTCCTTATAAGCATATTACTTTATTATTTCAGCCTTTTGATTACTATTATACTGGAATTCAAATTCAAATCTTTGATTATTAAAGCTAATCTCTACCTTAGCAAACTTGCCATCATCAGATAAAATTTTAATACTATCCTTAAATAACTCAATATCAGCCTTAATATATCTATTTAAATAAACATTTAATATATCACTCCTAAAGGCCTCCATTACATCACTAACTAAAAGATTACCCTGTAATGGCTTATTATAAATAGAATTCTGTCTTAAATCAAAACTATATTTATAATCATCTTCAGTTAAAATTCTTATCCTACGACTATTTTCAAACCCAACCTTTAAATATGCATTTATTTCTTTGGCTTTACTATCAACTGAAATTTTTTCAATATAATTATCAAATAAGCTCTTATCAGTTATTATTTCTAAGCCTGATACCCTCTCAATCTTTATAGCTAATATATATTTATATACATCTTCCTTAGTTAAATTTTCAAAATTTGTAAAGTTGATTCTATAATCATAATCAAAGTCTACTAATATTACCTCATTTGGATTATCATATATACTAATAACAACATATTCTGTACTAGTAGTACCAAATAAATAGAAATATAAACTCTTTTTAGTGCCATTTTCCTTTAATTCAACATGATAATGATATTTATCTAAATCAAACCTA